>JAKANV010000029.1 GCA_021823605.1 bacterium
ATGAATCAATTTCAGTTTCTATTTTTTCTTTCTCAGAAACCAGTTTATTAACTTCCGATGAATCCTTTTCAGCCGGCTTTTCCAGTTTTGATAGCTTTTGGTTTACCGTTTCTAATCTAGAAGAATAATCTTTTAGCTGAGTATCAATGTTCTTTAGGGTTTCTGCCTGGGAAATTTCCCGGACTCGAAGGTCTTGAACTTCTTTCAAAATTATTTCCTTATTTCCGGACAATCTTCCTATCTCTGCCTGTTTCTTTTCAATATTTGAAGTGTCGGCATTTTGGCTCTTTTTAATCTTTGTTATCAACCCGTCCATCTTTTGACTTAGGGCTTCAGCTTCAGATTTAAGGTTTGTCAGCGCTTTTAGGTCTTTAACTGAAGCTATGTGCATCACTATCTTTTTATAGTCACTAGACACGTCCTCAAGCTCTCTGGCAATGTCATCCTTGCCCATAACCACGCTTTCTCTCTGTGCTTTTGCGAGTTCTTCATTTGCCGTGACTATTTTTGTATCAATGCTTTCAAGCTCTTTCTTTGCAGATTTCAACTTTTCTGTAGCTGATGTGCCTTCTGATTTTATCCTTTCTGATCTCTCCTTAAGATTTGAGATTTCTCTCTCGCATGTTTCCTTTTCGCGGACTAAACTATCTTTTTCCCTTGCGTAAACAGACACGACCGCTTCGCTTTCTGCCTGTATCTTATAAATCTGCTGTGATAATGCATTCTTCTCAGAATAAAGGTAATCAATCTTTGACTTTAGCTCTTTTTCTTCCTTATCGCTTCCTGAAGCTTTTAAGCCCTTAGCGATTTTCGCTTCAATCGTAATAATTTCTGTCTTTAATATATTCTCCTGCTCTCTTAACTTTCTCAGGCTTGTATCCAAAATAGACTTTTTGCCTGTTATGTCAGACAAAACATTTGAATAGTACTTACGACTGAGTTCATCAAGCTCTGTCTCTATTTCCTGCTTTTTCTGGAACTTTTTATTCTGTCTCTCAGCAGTTTTCAGCCGCGGTTCGAGTTCGTATAATAAATCTTTGATGCGGATAACATTTTTATCAGTTCCATCGAGTTTCCTTAAGGATTCAGCCCGTTTAAGCTCGTATTGTTTAACACCTGATGCCTCCTCGAAAAGAACTTTTCTCTCTGCCGGACCGTAAAAAAGCAGCGAATCGACCATCCCCTGACCGATAACAGTGTAAGTTGAGCGCCCGATACCACACTTTGCAAGTAGCTCCTGAATATCGAGAAGTCTGACTTTCTTTCTATTGAGCAAATATTCATTATCGCCGTTTCTATATAGTCGTCGGGTTATTTCTATTTCTGTGAGATCAACTGGCGCAGATTTGTCGGAGTTATCGAGTGTCATAGAGATTTCGGTAAAAGACCCTTTGCCCTTTTTGGCGCTACCGAAAAAGATGACGTCTTCGTTTTTCTTTACGCGTAACAACTTGGAAGATTGCTCGCCCAAAACCCAGCGGATGGCATCGGCAATATTCGACTTCCCGCTTCCATTCGGTCCGACGACAGCTGTAAAACTCCTAGACCTTTCCTTACCTTCCCGGGGAAAATCCAAAACATTCTTCGCCCCGAATGACTTAAATCCCGCTACATTGATATTTTTTAAATACACCCTCTCTCCTACCTCTATTTATAACTTTTTAGTGCATCTTCGGCTGCTGCCTGCTGGGCTAACTGTTTTGATGCCCCTTCACCCTCGCCAATTTTCTTCTCATTAAGGAAAACGCCTATTTTAAATATTCTCTTATGATCCGGCCCGGTCTCTGATAAAACATCATACCTCGGAGTAATGCTTTCCTTTCTCTGAGCAAGTTCCTGAAGCAAACTCTTTGGATCCACATAAAGTTTCTTTTCTAATATCTCATCCAAAAGCTTCAAAAGGTGTTTTGTAATAAACTTTTTAGCTTCACCATATCCTTTATCCAAGTAAATCGCGCCGATAACCGCCTCAAAACAGTTTGCCAAGATTAACTGTCTGGCCCTGCCTTTGCTTTTTGACTCACCACGGGATAAGAAAAGATAATCCTCAAATCCAAGCTTCCCAGAAACATCAGAAATAGTCTCTGTTTTCACAAGAGCACTTCGCCAATTGGTCAAATCGCCTTCTGGATTTGGATAATTTTTGTAAAGGAACTCTGTTGTAACCAACTCTAAAACAGCGTCTCCCAGGAATTCGAGGCGCTCGTTATGTTCCTGAAATTCAGAGTTTTCGTTTAAGTATGAACGGTGGACGAAGGCATTTACGAGTAGCTGTTCATCTTTAAAGTCTGTTCCGATTTCCTTCTGTAGCTTTTTGAAATCTCTCATTTTTTGTTTTTTTCTTCTTTCTTTTCCTTCACCGGCGGTTTTTTGTCATCGGCCGGATTATATTTGTCACTTGCCCGATAAATTGTGCCCAAAACTCCATTCACAAACTTACTAGATCTCGGCCCGCCAAATGCTTTTGCCAGCTCGACTGCTTCATTGATAGCAACTTTCGGCGGCACATCTTCCTTAGCAAAAAGCAGCTCAAACACACTCATTCTCAAAATCACCAGGTCAACTAAAGCGATTTGTTCTATCGGCCACTCAGGCGCGGCCGGCTTTATAATCGCATCGATTTTATCTTCACTTTCAATGACGCCTTTGGCGATATCTAGAGCAAACTGTTTGTTCTGCTCACCTGATGCAAACTCACTGACATTTCTCTCAACCGTTTCCTTAATCTTCTTTGCCTTATCAGCCTTAGTCCTTTTGATTTCCAGATTGAAGTCACAAAAAGCCGACTCGAACAGAGATTGCAGCGCGATAATCCTTGATAAGTGACGGTTTGAAGCCATTACTTCTCCTTAGTTTCGTTTTCCTTATTTTCTTTCTTTTTAAGTTTCTTGTCCAGCTTTGTCTCGACATCGATGACTTTTTTATCGCCATAGTGCCCGCAGTTTACACATGCTGTGTGCGGCATGATTTTCTCACCGCATTTAGGACAATCAGCGAGATTCACAGCATTCAACGCGTGGTGTGCTCTTCCCTGTCTAGTCCTTCTTTTTGATTTTTTTCTCTTTGGTACAGCCATTTAAGTCTATCCTTTATTTACTAATTATTATTTAATTCCTTTGCAACTTTCCTTACATAGCGGCTTCAGCGGTATATCAAATGCTATCTCCTCAACTGCCGGTCCACCAATTTCGATTTTAAACTCTTTATCTACTATCAGTTCACCCTCGTCTGCTGCTCTTTTCCCAACTATATATTCTCTATCAAACGAAAGCCTTCCTTCTCTATCAAACTTTTTTAGACATCTGGCACAAATAGTTTTGCAAACGTAGTTAATATTAAACTCTGCCAGTATTTCCTCTTCCAGTAGAGTCAGCTTAAGCTCTCCTTCATAACTCTCTAGAACATTTTCCTCATCCAGTTTAAGCTTATGGCTATCTTTAATCTCAAATGTTTTTTTGCCACCAACATTTCCTTTAATAAGAAAATCTTTGACATCCAACTTGTAAGGTTCTGTTTCCATCTCTTTATAATTTAAATACCAAGAAATTATAGCAGAAATTTTAGCTAACTACAAGGCTAAGAAGCTTACCCTTCACGTAAATTACCTTTTTAATTTCTTTGCCTTCTACATATTTCTTCACTTTTTCACTCGCTTTAGCAAGCTCCAGAACGTCATTCTCCTCTGCTTCAATGTTGATTATAAGCTGTTCCCGAACCTTACCATTTATCTGAACTGCCACGGTCACAGTCTCGTCTTTAATCAGGTTCTTATCGTATTTTGGCCACACTTCAAGTGAAATACTGTCCTTGCCACTTAGCTTTTCCCAAAGTTCTTCTGCCATATGAGGTGCAAAAGGAGCCAGCATTATAGAAAGTATTTCTAGAGTCTTTTTGTTTTGAGTTTTTTGAGAAGAGAGAAAATTCACAAATACCATCAGCTGGGATATTGCTGTATTGAATCTCAAAGCATCTATATCTTCACCGACTTTTTTAATAGTTTTGTTTAGTATCCGCGTTTCTTCTACACTTGGCTCGTTGTCTACAATTTCTTTATCATAAAGTCCCCAAGCTTTCTCTAAAAATCTCTTTATTCCGACAATTCCTTTTGGATCCCATGGTCCGCCATCCTCAAATCTGCCCATGAAAAGAATGTATGTCCTGAAAGTGTCAGCACCATGCTCGCGAATTACCGCATCCGGTATAACCACATTTCCCTTAGATTTCGACATCTTCTTTCCATCCGGACCAAGTATCATCCCCTGATGTCTCATCTTCAAAAATGGTTCATCGAAGTTGATTAACCTCGCATCATGAAGTGATTTTGCTATAAATCTGGCATAAAGTAAATGCATCGTCACATGTTCTGCCCCGCCTACATACATATCCACTGGCAGCCATTTTTTGGTCACATTTGGTTCCATCATTTCCTTGTCATTACCAACACTCGGATATCGCATATAGTAGAAACTGGAGCAGACGAAAGTATCCATGGTGTCTGTTTCGCGCTCGGCTTTTCCACCACATTTCGGGCATGTAGCCTCAACAAATTCTTTAACTGAGGCTAGTGGCCCTTTGCCGGTGCCTTTTGGTCTGAAATCTTTAATCTTCTCAGGAAGTTCTACGGGTAAATCTTTTTCAGGAACAGACACAACACCGCATTTAGGGCAGTAGACAATAGGAATCGGCGCACCCCAATAACGTTGACGGCCGATAGACCAGTCATGCAATCTATAATTAACTTGCGTTTTCCCTGACTTCTTTTTCTCCAGCCACTCAGCCATTTTCTTCTTTGCCTCTTCAGAAGTAAGACCGTCAAATTCTTTTGAATTTACCAGTTCACCGTAACCAGTAAACGCGTGCTCTTCCTCTGTTTCCTCCCAAGCTACAATGTGATTTTCTAGTGTAAGATATTTTTGAACATTCTTTTTTGGAACCCATTCAAACTTATGAAATTTTGTATGCTCTTTTTCAGTCTTGGCTTGTTCCCCATCTTCTAGTTCAATCAAATAGGCATCTTGAGGAGCAATAGTGTTTCTTCCCTTGTGAGCAGCATAATATTTGTTAACAATAGTTCCACCAATTTTCCTAATAGATTTAACATTCTGATAGCCAGTTTCTTCCCTCATTTCTCTGACCGCTGTTTCTTCAGATTTCTCCCCTTCGTCTATCCCGCCAATTACAAAAGATTTCCAACCAAATTTTTCCCAATCCAAACAAATATACTCATCTTTAGCCCAATGTTTTACAATAACTGCCACTTGGGGACGCACAATGGTTTTTCCCCCTTCTCTAAACTTGGCATTTCCCAAACCCCAAACTACGGGAGCTATAGACTGAACAATTGGAAGATTATATTTCTTCGCAAACTCATAGTCTCGCTCGTCATGGGCTGGAACAGCCATAACAGCGCCGGTTCCGTATCCAAAAAGGACATAATCCGCTATCCAAATCGGCACTTTCTCACCATTGAACGGATTTATTGCATATGAACCGGTAAAGACTCCTGTCTTATCCTTCTCAAGCGATTGACGCTCTATCTCTGTCTGCTTTTGTGCCTGAATCTTATATTTCTCAACTTCCTTTTTCTGTTTGTCAGTCGTGATTTTATCGACTAACGGATGCTCCGGCGCCAAAACGACATATGTCATGCCGTAAACCGTATCGATTCTGGTGGTAAATACTGAGAATTTCTCCTTTGAATCTGCAATCTGCATATCCATTTCCACACCTTCGCTTCTGCCAATCCAGTTTCTCTGCTTTGTCACCGACGATTCCGGCCAGTCTACTTTATCTAAATCTTTAATTAATCTGTCTGCATAATCAGTAATTTTGAAAAACCACTGCTTCATATTTTTCTGAACCACTTCCGTATCGCATCTTTCACAAAGACCATTTATCACTTGCTCATTTGCGAGTACAGTCATACATTTCGGACACCAGTTCACCGGTGATTCTTTTTGATATGCCAGTCCTTGCTTATAAAGCTGCAAGAAAAGCCACTGAGTCCACTTATAATAATTCGGCTCAGATGTCGTTACCTCTCGGGAGAAATCAAACTGGCAACCCCAAGTCTTTAGCTGCTTTTCTGCATGACTAATGTTTTCAGCGGTACTTTTTTTCGGATGAATGCCTTTACTAATAGCAAAGTTCTCAGCCGGAAGCCCAAATGCATCATAGCCAATAGGCATAAAAATATTAAAACCATTTAAAGCCTTGTATCTGCCATACACATCTGCACCCATGTCTGAGTAAGCATGCCCCATATGCAGATAATCCCCGCTTGGATACGGAAACATTATAAGGTTATAGAATTTGGGCTTATCAGAAGCTAGGTCAGTTTGATAAATTTTCGTCTTTTCCCAAACTTCCTGCCACTTGGCCTCTACTTTTTGCGGGTTATACTTTTCCATAATAAAAAATCGCCTTTATAAGCAGATTTTAGCATAGAATCAGGCTTCTTGAAAGAGAAGGAATTTAGCTTCCTTGAGTAGTCCCCCAGTGGCCCCTTTTTTCTTCAGGTAGAAGATCGGCGATAGCATCCACTATCTGGCCTGACTCATCTTGCAGTTTTGTTTTTATTTCCTTAAATCTTTCCTTTTCCTCATCTGTAGCTTCTTCCCCGCTAGCTCTTTTCCTTAAGAATTCGGCAAATTCATCAATTCCCTCAATCTTTTCCAGCTCAATAGGACTTCCGACTACCACATTCACTCTCGGACGTCGATTTTTTATTATTTCTTTAATACCCAATTCTCCCATCCCAAAGGGTTTATCGGCTTGTATGTCAATCGCGACCGGAACTACAACAGCATCTTCGGTAATTTGCGCCAAATAAGCAGCCCCGTTACCGATTCTGTCAGGAAGCTCCCATTTCTGACTCTTATGCGCTACATCTAAATAAGATGCAATAACCACAGGATTATCACTTTCCAAGGATTCTTTTATGGGCCCGAAATTATCAGGGTTGAATCTACTTATTCTTTCTTTACCAATTCCTTTTACATCAACCGAGTGAAAGTTTTCCATACCGGCAATCTTTAACCCCAAAAACACCGGCTTTTCCCCACCGACGAATCTATGATGGCTGTCCTGATCAACAACTTTCAAATCCTTATTTTTATAGTTTTCTCCCAAAACAGCTATAGCAATTGGCACATCGTACTCAGTCATATGTGATGTTGCAAAAATAACTTTCTTTCCTTCTGGAATTTCTTTGAATTTTTCGGCCCCAACAATTTCTGTTCGGAAAAGTGGCTTTATCATTGCCTCTGCCGATTTAACCAACCTGTTTGCTCCCGTTTCATGTTTTGTTTCTTGGAAACCACCTTGTTCTGTATTCATTATCACTCCTTTATAAGCATTAATATTTTAACAAGAGTCAGCTTTTTTTTCTAATATATTTTCAACATTAAAACTTGACTGTCAATGTGTTTTATGTTATACTCTCGGTTCAGTTACCTTTACAACCAAATCAATAGATCAACCCTTCTATGAAAGGAGGCAGTGATGGTGAAGGAGTTGAAAAAGATAGCGATTGTGGCTTTTTCCTATGCGTTGCGCGAAGAGGAACCAAACCCCTGTAACATCAGAGTGGCAAAAATCGTTGAGCGAATTTACTATGAGCTTCTCGATGAAGGATTCACGGTTTATGTGATTGCCCAATGGGAAGTCAACCTGCAATTGGAAGCAGACGGCATTCACGTAGACCACGTAGTCCAACCCCGCCCGACTTACCTGAGTAGTGATGATGTTTTCGAAGAG
>JAKANV010000030.1 GCA_021823605.1 bacterium
AGGATTCCACATAAGTCCAGCGAATGATGTGCCTCCGACTCCGGCGGTTGGTCTTTCTCCCATGTTCACATTTGCAGCAACCTGTGTACCATTCACCAGTACTCTGCCGTCTCGGGTAACAACTCCACTGAGCGTGGCTTGACTGGCGACATCATCGACAGTTATACCGACATTTTGGAATATAGTTTTTATGTCCGTATGCACACCATCACCGTTGTTAATTTGAGAAACCAAGTTGTCTTTGTCGGTTACGCCGCAAATAATTACATTTTGGTTTTTACATTCCCACGCCTCTGCTGGCTTTGGGTTTGAAGTAATAGTAAAAGCAGTCAAGCCGGCGGCAAAAAGCATCGTTACGAAAACAGCTGATACCAGTACTCTCCTTCCTAATTTTTTTATCTTCATTTTTTATCTCCTTAATTATTATTTTTTTTACTTAACGATAATCGTTATTTTAGTGTTCGCGGGAACCCTGCTCTGGGGCAGCAGGGTTCCCGTTCATAGTGTCCTCGAAGCTCCTGAGAGCTTCTAGGTTGGGGGCGGTAGTGGTGTTGGTAGTGGTGTTCCGGTCCCTCCTCCCGGAGGTGGCTGATCTTGTCCCTGTTGGGGCGTGATCTTTGGTGCCACTGGCGGTGGAGGCGGTGGTGGAGGAGGAGGCGGCGGAGGTTGCTGCTGTTGCTGCTGCTGTTGCTGAGAGATGTTTATCTCAGGTGGTGCACCGGGGCCGCTTACAACTGTTTCTCCACCACCCGGGCCCGATACTCCTGTTGGGCACGGTGGAGGCGGACATGGGTTGCCACCACAGTTTGCTGTTGCTGAACCCCCATAAGCTACCGCAACGGCAGAAGCATACGGTGCGCCATAAGGAGATGTGCTGGTACTTGTAGTGCCATCCCCTGCTGATGCGTTTTGCCCGGAGCCTATCCTCATTATGGCCCCTGATGCAATGCCGGCGAGAAGCAGTCCGCCGAGAAATAATACGACTATTTGCCATCTTTTGAACCTGTCCATTTGGATGCACCCCCTTCACGGGTTTTTTTGGGTTCTTCAGTAATTAACTCTCGAGTGTTTGTAAGGTAGTGCTTGATATATGGTCCAGGCCCATGAATATTCCCCCTTGAAATTCATGGCTGGTAAGGTGCTTTTTGTCCTAACTTTTTGCTAGGATACGCCTAATTTAACAAAATAATGCCCCTCTTTCGTCAGTGAATGTTACAAAAGTTTTATGCTACGGGGATTTGAGCACAAATAAAAAGAGCAGAAGTTATCCGCTCTTTTTATTAACTGATAGTTTCAGTATTTAGAATTTTCTTAGACTGTCTGAAAGTAGCTTTCTTGATCTTCGCCAGAGATATCCAGCGTATCCAAGACCTGCTGTACCCATGGCACCTGCGGTAGCTTCAACTGGTCCGGCTTTTGGCAGTGTTGGTGCTGGCGTCGGGGTTGTCTGTGGTACTACTGGTGTAGGAGGAGTCTCGGGAATATCTTTTGGAGTTATGGGTTTTTTACTCGTGCATACCTTAGTAGAAGCAGTATCCTGTACTTGATCGGTATTCCCAGCTTTGGCGATTCCTGTGTTGGTAAGATTTACGCAATCGCCCGGAAAATCATCTTTGTCGTGTATGCGAGTAGCAAACCTTACATAGACTATTTGTCCTGGTGAAAGAACTCCCATATTATAGCCGCCGGTTATTGCTCGGTCCGGAATATCCAGCTCTTGGTTATCGTTGAATCGAAGTTTTCCAGTTCCGGGTATAAGATCCATGTGCGCAGGAAGAATGTCTTTTACAACAACTTCTCTTACGCTGACGTTAGAAACATTTTGGATAGTCAGAACATAGCCGAGTGCATTTGTCGGGTCAGCTACGTCTTCCTTTTTCCACACTGGATCTGAAGTCAGGTTCATTACCTCTTTTTTGATGGTAATGTTTGTTGGCATAACATGAAGGGGTGGAACTATAACAGGATTTCCACAGGCCTTTATGATGCCGTATTGGAACTGTCCATTTACCATGTAAGCCCATATGTCCAGGCCGCTAATGCTGGGTCTGAAGTTAGCACTTGGATGTGCCCACTCTAGCCCAACCCAAGGAGTATGAGTTCCTAGAATACCTTCAGTTCCTCTTTGTCCATTTACGGCACCAGTTGCAACAACTTGACCGTTCACTATGATTGCGCCGTCATTTTTTCTAATGAAGCCGTTGACCATTCTAGCACTTGTGATGTCTTGCTGATAAATCCCTATCCGATCAAAGATGGCTTTTATGTCTGTATGGCCGGCTTGATCGCTGCCATTCATCATGTTGACTAGTTCTTGCTGAGAACTTGCACCACAGAATGATACATTCGGACCATAACAGGGATATCCTGAAGCCTGAGCACGGAAGCTAAGGCCCAGATTTCCAATGAAAAACAACGGCAAAAAGACGGCTAATACCATTGCTTTTGCGATTCTAATTTTTTTCATTTTCTTCTCCTCTTAATTTATAACAAATTTTTATTTCTAAACTTTATTTAGGAATAAATTCTTAGCTATAATTTGACTCTAGCCGGGGGAAGCATGCGCTCCCCCCGGCCGGAAATTGCGTTAGTGGATTCCGCCGAAGTCTCCTGCGCCGGGTTTGACGGCAGCAGTTCCCCCTGTTTTATCAGAGGAGATGTCCTTTGGCGCACGGTCGGTACTTTCCAGCACTTTGTCGGCTTGTTTGCCGTTCTGATCGTCTTTGGCGGTGCCGATGGTAATCGGAACCCAGCGATCATCGCCGCCACTCCAGGAGGAAGTAGCTTCATCAGTCGGTTCGGCCGGTGCGCAGTGGTTGGGGCGGCTCAACGCCTCTTTAAGGTAGTAACTAACTGCCTTGTCGAGGTCGTTTTCGAATATTCGGCGTGCGGCTCGGTTGGCAAGCTGGTTGTTCCAGTTTGCTGTATACTGGGCTTCGGCGTTTCTCAGGGCGGTCTGCTCATCGTCACTCGGAGTATCTCCGTCCTCTCCTCCGATATACGGAATCACTATCTCGGGGATAGCTATAATGTTGGGAGGAGTGAGATTACCCGTGTAGGACTGAGGACACTGAGTCCTCTCGTTGGCGAGTTGTTGTGCGCCTACGATTTGGCCTTCCTTGGGGTCAAGCTTGACTGCGAGTTTGACCTGAAAGTCAGCTTGATCATCATTGTTAGTCTTGATCAAGACATCGTTGTCTGCCTTGACAGACTGCCAACGCTGACGAAGCTCACCCTTGTTGGCGGCCTTCTGCCAATCGTCACTGCCGGTCGCCCAGCTGTAGGTCGCGAAGCTTCCGCCAGCTAGGATGCCGAGAAGCATGACGGCCAGTGTCGGCCTGATAAACCACTTCACCAGGTTAGTTGGCTTGGTAAGAAATTCTCTTTTGAACCAAGCGATCATGTGATCACTCCTTTCGTCACAGAATTTTCCTCAGCCGATGAAGTGAGCCGAGAACTAGGTCGATGAAGGACAGCGTGAAGGGATCATTACAATATTTCGATTCCCTGTAACTTTCCAAGTGCTTGATTAAACTCATGGTTAACTCCTTTGCACCAACGCAATAACAGATGTATACGAGCACGCTATAAATAGAGAAATTACTATTGATAGCGGAATTTTGAGTTCAAAAAACTCAAAAATTTAAGCCCAAAATCCTGCCAGCCACGTACGAGGTGTGGCTTTTCTAAACTGTTTTAATACAAAGGAAGGCTGGTGTGCCCTCCTTTGTATTCAACGTTCATCAAACCTCTAAAGGTTGATATAGAAATATATCATAAACTTTATACCCTGTCAAGACCTTTTTGGGTGTTTTTCTATCTAAAAAGACCGCGGGCCCCGGTTAGGGGCCCCAAGATTGGTTGCGGTCAGGCGCGGTAATTATCGAATTATCCCGAGTACTTTGCTGAGGATGCTCTTTCTCCGTTTTCTGCTGTAGCATTCTCCGAAATCGCGCCTTCTTTGTCTGTATATTTTTACCTTATTGTATGCTATCGGTAATATACAAACACAGACGACGCAGAAGATTAGAAAGTAAACCATGAGCTACTCCTTGCTTGTTTGCTGCTCTTGAATCTTTTTTCGAAGCGATTTCTTCTTTACTGAGTATCCTATTGCGAGCATGTCTACAAAAATGAAGGTATTATTTTTCTTTATTTTTCCCTTCATCAAGTAGATGACTACTAGCAGCAGGATTGTGGCAAGGATGCCCCCAAGTATAATTGCGAGCATTTCTACCTGACCTTTCTGTAATGTACACGGGATTTCACCGTAGGTTCATTAGTTTGCTTAAAGCCGGGAACAAAAAAGGAGCGGTCTGACTTTCCTCTCTCCTTTTTGCAAGGTCCCCTCACCTTAAGCTGTATCTAATATAACATAGAATTGTCGATTGGCAAAATGGCTGCCTTAAAAATTATGATTTTTCGAATGTATAGCCAAACTTTTGGAACTTATTATTTAGCTGTTTAGTATCAATTTCTTTATTCGAATCAATTTCTAATGTCTCTTTTTTATAGTTGCACTCGACATCATCGATGCCGTCTAGGTCCTCAATTTCGTTCTCTATAATCATGGCACAGCTGGTACAGTGCATTCCTTTTACTTTAAATTTCCTTTTCATATGACCTCCTTTTTTAGTCAGTTACTTCAAAGTTTCCTTGGTACATTCCCATACTGCATGTGAAACTAATAGTTCCTGCTTCAGTCGGTGTGAATTCGAAACTGTCTTCCCCCGTCTTTGGCATGACTTTCTGGATATTTAATGATGGCACGACAAATGCTCGGATACATCCATAAGTATCATTTGTGACAAGTTTTACGGTAACTGGGACCCCCTTTTTGATTTTAATCTTTGCTGGGTCGTAGCCCTTGTCAGTCAAATTAATAGTGACCTCTTGCTTGCCGTTTACGACGCTTGCGCTTTGCGAATCAGAGCTACCTTTGTTTTGAGTGCCTGAGTTATCGCTTGAATCAGTTGAACTGAGGCTGATTTTCGGTATTTGCACACCGGCAAGTGTAGCTCCGGTAAGTATTGAAAAAACAGCCGTGATAATAACCAAAACTGCTACTAATTTTAAGAAATTTTTCTGCAGTTTTTCGCTAAGTCGCGTTGCTGTGTAACCCAAGACAAAAAATACAGGCGACGTACCAAGGATGAATGAGAACATTATTGCTGCCCCGTATAGTCCGTTTTGGCTCGATACTGCAAGTAACATCATCGCTTGGGTAATCGCACAAGGCAGAAATACCGTTAGCGCCCCCATGAAAATAGCGCCCAAATCGCCGTTATTTTTAGATTGTTTGCGGATGTACTTTCTTATGAATTTAGGTGGTTGAAGTGTGAAATATCGAAATATCGGGTGAACATCTAGGATATTTAGGGCAATGCCGAACATGAATATACCAAGCAAAATCTGAAAATATCCTCGTATACTGGGAGCTAAGGTTATAAATGATCCGGCAAAACCAAGCAAAAAACCGAGGATTGTGTATACAAAAAGTTTGGATGCCAAAAAAAGAAGAACTGGTCTTGCCTTCGGCGCTTTTTGATGTTTTTGGTCGTCTAAATATTCTTTTTCCTCTGTCATGATAACGCTTGCCAAAAGCCCACCTTGAAGTGCCACACATGAGAGACCGCCGGTAAGAAGTCCTGTGAGAAAGGCGCCGAGTAGTTGGTTCATATTTTTGTCCTCCTAAGTCTTAATGAATTTGAAACTACTGTAACCGAACTTGCAGCCATTGCTGCTGATGCAATAATTGGATTTAAAAGCAGGCCGATAAATGGATATAAAATACCAGCGGCTACAGGTATTAATATTATGTTATAAGCAAACGCCCAGAAAAGATTTTGTTTTACTATACTCATAGTGTTTCGTGATAAGTTCCATGCGCTATATGTAGAGTCTAGAGAGCCATTCATGATTGTTATTTGTCCTGCTTCCATAGCTATGTCTGTGCCGGTTCCCATTGCAACTCCGATATCTGCCGCAGCAAGTGCTGGCGCGTCGTTAATGCCATCGCCGACCATTGCTACTTTGTATCCTTTTTTCTGAAGCTCTTTAACTTTCTTTTCTTTATCTTCTGGTGCGACTGCGGCAAAAACATGGCTTTCTTTGATTCCGGCTTTCTTTGCGATTGCTCTTGCAGTACTTTCATTATCACCCGTAATCATATATACGTTTATCGAAGAGTTTTCAAAGCTTTTAATTGCGCTCTTAGAATCTTCTTTCATTGTATCTGCTATAGCTATGATTCCCGCAACTTTTCCATTTACAGCCATAAATACGGGGGTTTTGCCTTCATTCGCAAATTTATCAAAATCTTTTTCGAGGCTAGAAATATCGATTTTCTCCGCTTTCATCAGTCTGGAGTTGCCTTTGATGATTTTTGCCCCATCAACTTCTGCTTTTATCCCTTGACCGGAAATTGATTTAAAGTTTTTTGGCTCAGATAATACTAGTCTTCTCTTTTTTGCTTCGCGTACTACAGATTCCCCCAGCGGATGTTCGGACCTTTTCTCTGCGGAAGCGGACAATCGGATAAATTCATTCTCAGATAAATCACTTATATTGTGCACATTTACAACCTCTGGCTCACCCTTTGTGATAGTGCCGGTTTTGTCGAGGAGCACCGCATTAACCTTCTGAAATCTTTCCAAGCTCTCAGCATCCTTAATCAATATTCCGTTCTCTGCACCTTTTCCTGTGCCGACCATTATGGCTGTTGGTGTGGCAAGCCCCAGTGCGCATGGGCATGCTATGACTACCACAGCTACCATTGTGATTAATGCAATTGTTGGTCCGGCGAAAATATACCAAATGACAAAAGTAGCGATGGCTATAGAAATAACAATCGGTACAAAATATCCGGAAATGAGGTCCGCAAGTCTTTGTATCGGAGCCCTTGACCCTTGGGCTTCTTCGACGAGTTTAATTATTTGTGCAAGCAGTGTATCTTTGCCGACCTTTTCGGCTTTGAAGGTAAACGAGCCGGATTTATTAATTGTTGCGCCGTAAACTTTATCCCCCTTGGCTTTATCAGCTGGAATAGACTCACCCGTTACCATCGACTCATCAATCGTTGATTCACCAGACAGAATAATCCCGTCAACCGGTATTTTCTCGCCAGGCCTGACTACTATCTCATCTCCGACAGCTACTTCTTCTATAGGTATGTCCATTTCTTTACCATTTCGGATGACTCGGGCCGTTTTGGGGTTTAGCCCGGCTAGCTTCTTTATCGCAGAGTTAGCTCGGCCTTTTGCCCTTGCTTCAAAGAATTTACCAAGCAAAACGAGGGTGATAACAACCGCAGAAACATCAAAATATGTCCCAAGTTCTGGAATTTTTAGGCTTAGCTCCTCGGCAAAGGTTACAAAGGTTGAGAAAATGAATGCAGTAAGGGTACCAATTGCAATTAAAGTATCCATATTAGCATTTCTGTGCTTTAGCCCCTTTATAAATCCGGAAATAAAGATCCATCCTACCCAAAACTGGACTGGCAATGCTAAAACAAACATCACGATATTTAGAGTCTTCATCGATATCTCCGGCATGCCGGGGATCAAGTCTAGGTTGCCGAGAACCATTATCGAAACAGATAGAACTGCGCCGATAATCACTTTTAGCTTCAATTTACTTAAATCTTTTTCCTTTTCCGCTTCTTCAGGAGTCA
>JAKANV010000031.1 GCA_021823605.1 bacterium
GCTGACGCAGAAAAGAAAGCCAATGAGGTTTTGGCCAAGGTCAAAGCCGGCGAAGATTTTGCAGCACTTGCGAAAAAGTATAGTGAGGATACTTCAGCATCAAAGGGTGGGGAGCTGGGATTCGTGAAAAAGGGCCAACTGGTGCCTGAGTTCGAAGATGCTCTCTGGAAGCTTCAGGTAGGTCAAACAAGCGGGCTTGTCAAAACGGTTTATGGTTATCACATTATCAAGTTGGTTGCTGTAAATGGCGAGGAAAGACAGGCTAGCCACATACTGATTAAGACCAAAGACTTTGATACTTGGATGGCTGACCAAGTTAAAACTGCCAAGAAAAAATACTGGATAAATTAAACGTTTGCAATTTAATTTTCTATCTTCTAAAATAAAAGTTAAGGGTGATTGAGAGCAGACCTTTTTGAAGAGGGTCGCCTTCAAGCAAGCAAAAAAAAGACCTGAGAAATTGGGTCTTTTTTAATTTTTGGCTTTTGGCAACTATTATTTTGATGAGAATAATTATAGAATTAGAAATATAAAAAAGGAGATTACAATGGCAAAAAATAAAGATTGGAAATGCGGTGGCGGAGCAGCTGGAACAGGCGCTGTTTACGGACTTGGTTTTATTGGAGCGGTTGTTTACTACATTCAGCATGCGTCTACATTTTGGTTGGGTATTTGGGGAATCCTGAAGGCACTTGTCTGGCCGGCATTCCTAGTCTATGAGGCGCTGAAACTATTCAGGATGTAGTTTTTTCATTAGTGTTTAAATAGTAAGTGGAATATAAAAGAGCTACCGTAAGTCCTAGAAAAGCTGGCTTTTGTAGAATGTCATCTATGGGATCAAGTGAAAGAAAAAAGGCAGCTGCATATAAAAAAATGGGAAACTGCAGAATAGCAAACTGTAAGGTATAATATTTGCTTTTGCCGATATTATGTCTTATGTCATATAGAAAGTCGGTGGCTAGTGCCCAAAGGCTGGAAACTAAAAGGGCTGAACCAATCACGTGAAATGTGCTCATAGTGTCGTCTGGGGCAAAAGCTGCGATGATAGCGCCGCTGCCGGCGACGAAACAAAGTATCGGTTTTAGAGAGTTTTTTTTAATATTCTTTTTGTGAAGATGGTTTGCCAAAAGGAACAGTATTAGCGCGCTTGCTATCATATCGGCGCTGTAAATATGGGATGCAACAGTGTTCAGATGCCCTTCTTGGGTGTAAGCGGTGCCAAGATAGCTAAACGGATATGTCCAGAAATGGAAAGTGCCATTATAGAAAAATCCCGCTATCGTCATCAAAATGATATTTACGATAAATAAGGCGAGAAAATAGTCGAAAACGGGTAAGCTTAAAGCCTTCTTTAACATAAGAAAAATTATAGGCTTTTCGCATAATCTTTCATTAGTGCTAATGACGAAAATAAAAAAAGAAAACCCGCCCTCGGAAGCCCGAGGTTCACTTGTGTGAGTGCGGGTTCCTTAAGCGGGGTGTTTGCCTTAGCCCACACTCAGCGGACCACGGCATTGGTTATGACACTGGCCATACGGTATCAGGCAGAAATTGCAGAGGAGCGGGAGTACCTTCTCGAGAGTGTCTTCAAGCCCATCACCGATTGGGATATTCGGGAGAGACATGAGTCGGTGGCGGATGTATCCGTCGCCGTCAAACTCCTCTTCAAAGCCAACGACGAGGTTGGTGCCGTTGAGCTCGTGACGCGCCATCCATTCGCCGAACTCTATACGGGTTGTACGGGCGAATGGCCGATCGCAGTAGTGAGTCTCCTCATTGGCGAAGAAGAAGACGATCACACCGCACGTCGCAGCTCTCCGAAGGTAGTGAGATTCCCAGTCAATCTGGCTGATGTAGTCTTGCTCGGTGTAGTCACCTGTACGATCGAGACTCCTCCTTGGGGATGCGATGTTGAGGACAGGCACCTCTCTTTGCAGATAAGCGATTGCCTCATCTTGCCACCTTGCTGCGCCCTTTATCGGGCCAGCTAGGAAGGCAAGTGCTCCCTTAATCTCCACTATTTCCGGAGGAAAGATTACTCTGCTTGCGGCTTCCATGTTCACCTCCTTGCTGCTAGTCGGATTTTTTCTGAGCAGGTTCTTTCGCGGGTTCTTCTTCTCCAGAGTCCTCCTCCAAAGGTTCCTCGAGGTTGATGAGTCCGCAATCGTGTTGACGGACCATGTACCGGAGAATCAACCGTTCCCGGATATCAAGAATCTTTGCATCACCTTCTTCTGTGCCGCCTTCCAACCAAAAGGCCTCGAAGGCAGTCATGTTACCTTCCCGGATCTCGGCTGCCAGCCCAGTGAGGATCTCAGCCACTTGCTCGCAGTCATGGGCGGTTTGCTCCTTGTGCTCCTTGAATTCCATTCTTTCCACACCTCCTCGGTACAAATAGTTTGAGGGTCATACCGAATCGGCAGACCCTCACTTATTCTAGGGATAGAGTAGCATAAAAAATGATCTTTTTCTAGGTAAGATTTTTAGTATTCTCCCTTAATCACAAAAAACGAACCGCGGATTGTTCCGGCTAGTTTAGACTTCTGTTTGGCAAACTTAAATTTTCCCTCTAATTCCTTCGGTACCTCCATTCCTTCAGAAAGCTTAAAACCAACGGCTCGCTTCTTAGGATTATCGATTGTGTACAAAACATTTACCTCGAGGCCATCCTCATAAAACACATAAGTCCATTTGATATTTTCCACTTGAAACTGCGACGTTTCCAGTGGTTTGCTCGCAAACTCGATATCACGCTCTTCTTTCAGAATGCGATTCACATAAGTAATGGTTTCTTGGTTTTCTTCCGCCGGTATTACTACAAATTCATGCTTGTATTTATTCATAAAGTAGCGAGCTTCGTTAGCGCGCAAACCGGCAAGGGCCTCAGCCACAGGTGAAGATTCTAAACCAACCTTAGATACGTTATTAAAATCAACGATATATGACATTTCATTACCTCAAATTACGACTTTGTTATACCAGTTTTATCTTTAAATATACGAATCACTGAATGGGTATCAACTTTGTAAGCGTCTTTGTCCATTATGCTATCCCAAGAATGTGGCTTCTCTGGAGTAATATGAAAATGAAAGTGGCTAATCTTATTTGTCTTAATATATTCATCATATTCGTCTTCGCGTATTCTCCAAAAAAACAGGAGTTGTTTAATGGAACTACCATCTGTATATTTCAGATCTGATTTTTTAAATTTTTCAACAATAAAACTGTAATACCTTTTGAATTCCTCGAATTCTTCTACTTCCAGTTCAGCATAGTCTACAATGTGTCTGTGAGGAACAAGCATAATATGATATTTCCAGTAAGGTGCTTTAGGCAGCACTAAAGACCAATATTTGCCCTTATCTATTAAAAGTTCCTCCTCTAAATTACACAGAGGACAATAGTTGGCAGGAATATCCTTAAGACTCATGTGATAATCGTTCCTGCTAATCATTTTATTGTTCAAGATATTTTTCCTTATTTTGATATTTGGAAACTTGGTTCTAGATAGCATATTTTGGCGACCCGAAGTGCGCAGGAGCCATATCTAAGCTGCCTTTTTAATATCTGCAATCAACTGGTCTCTTAGCTCAATTAATTTAAAAATTCTTTCTTTAGACTTTATATTAGAGCGCTCTCTGTCTTGTAGTTCTTGATCGGTTACATGTTTTTCAGAAACGCTGCCGGAATCGTACCTTAATACGAATCCTTTACCAAGGCCGGATTCTGGCTTAACATACCTTTCATCTTTCTTAATGCTTTCTCGTCTGGCAAAGGCACTTTCAGATCTAGTCAGCGCATCCACTACTTCATATAGTGAGTGTTCTGGGGTTTTTGAGATACCAGGCGATGATTTTATATGATTTAATATAAAAATTATTTTCTCATGATCAAGAAAGTCATCAAAAGAATCTTCTTTCATAGATCTTAAAAGTTCGTTAATCTCGCGTGGCATAAGACCGCTATTAATTATCGAAAAAGAAAGCTCGGGTGTAATCAGAGGTGTTTCTTTGCTTAATGAATGATTTACAGCAGCTGATCCCCAGCCCATGCTATCTCCCTTCGCTTTTACTCTGCCTTCAACTACACTTTTGGCTCTTGAAACTTTTTCTTCATCGGTAAGTCCGTCGAAAAGCTCCTCGCTAATTACTTCTTCCTCTTGATTTGAGGTTTGTTCAGATGTAACTTCAGAATTTGTGTGACCCCTTTCCGAATCGTTTGGTCCAAGATTGTTTCCCTCAATCATAATAAAACCTTTCAATTATATTTCAATTATTCCACCAACTAATATAGAATTGCAACTTTTATTAATTCTACAAACTAGGTAGGTAAAAAAATTCTTACTAACTAAAATCGTGTTTTTTAAATGGAAATTTAGTTTCATAATGTTCGCTTTGGCGACCCGGAGCGGACTCGAACCGCCGACCTCCACAGTGACAGTGTGGCGTTCTAACCAACTGAACTACCGGGCCACGTCGGAATGCTCTATCAGGTTACGAAATTGCTAGAACAATTTCTCCACCTTTTCGAGATTCCTCCTCTTCGAATAAAATCTGTTGATTTTATTCGTATTTAGAGAAACATCTAGGGAATTAACTTAGATATTCTAGCACAAAAAGTGGTATTTATCAATGAGAAATATTATCCTTAACCACTTCTTCAACGGGCAAGTTGTGAAACTTAACGTTAGCTTTGCCAAACATTATACCGATTTCCGGATTTGACTGCCTATCTAAGCTTTTTGTAATAAACTCAATATCAGGATATTTTGCCATGAAATCTTTAAGTGGCATGTCGACTACGAATTCTACATGCTCGAGACCAATGCCATAATCAAAACCGGGTTTTGGAGCCAGCACTTCCACACAGGGAATAGCAAAGTTTTTGTATTGAATAGGATTTTCTAGCTTTACCACCAGAATTCCTCTGCCACTAACGACTACTTCTCCCAGAATCTCGCCCAGTTTTTGCATCCTGTCTTTCATTTTATGGTAATGTTCTTCAGAAGATGCTCGAAAGCCGAGATGATCGCAAAAGTAACCAGAAACATCTATTTTGGAATGCTCTAGGTTTGCGAAAACCTCATCTAAAAATTTTTCGTATTCGCCGATTGTATTTTTTATCTCATTCATAATTTTCCTTATTATAGCAAAATATATTACTTATGTTATACTTTAGTTAAATTATTTGGAGGGTGAAATGAGCGAAGAAGAAATAACCAAAGAAGATCCAAAAGCGGGGGAAGAAAAGCCCAAAAAGGGTAAAAAGAAGCTTTGGCTTATTTTATTAGCTTTGATATTAATATTGATTGTAGGGCTTTTAGCTTATCTCTTTTTATTCAAGAAAACCGGAACATCAGTCAAGTCGGTTAAGGGCGAAATTTCTATAACAAAGAATCCTGAGCTGGAATCAGATAAAGCTGTCACTAAAGTTGTCGGTCCCGGAGGGAGCGTCCTTTCGACTCGTGCATCAGATGGCACTCTTTACACCCTTACCATACCGAAAGATGCGATGATAGTCCCGCTTACTGTGACAATGACGCCGATGAAAAAAGTGCCGCTTGATAACTATGGCAAACTAGATGCGGGGAATGGTGTCAAGATTGGTGATAGAGTGACATTCAACCGACCTGCATTTCTAACTGTTCAGCCAAACACCGAGAAACCGAAAGCCACTTCCACGACAGGAACAGTGAAATGGAACAGGTGTGCTATCGGCTCACGTGGATATGACCCCGAGATTTGCGCCGGAATTCGCGATATTCCATTTGGTGCAGGTATCGAGCCGGGAAAAGTTGTGATATTGGGTTCCGAAGAGTTTTCAAGCATTAACCTAAATCCGACGATTCCTATGGGGGACTCCAACGCATACAATACTCATGTTTGGCGCTCTGGATTTTATCTGGCGGACAAAATTGATAAAAAAGAGGCCGAAGTGTTAGCCAAAAAGAACTTTGAGAATGGATTTGATTACGTGAATTCTACAGAAGTTTTGACGCAGTTAGCAGCACTGGGCGGTGATTTGACCCCTTACAAAGATGAAATAGCGAGATTTGAAAGAGAAAAGAAGGATTATCCGCGAGAAGTCCTAAAAGGAGCAATCATCGCTAAAATTGTCGGGCATGAGACGGCTTATAATGCGAGAATTGAAGATTTCGGAAAGGCTTATACTAGAAATCTTTCTGATGTTAGGTCGTCATTTCTCCCGTGGCCAAGATATGCGGCACTATATAGACAGCTGGAAGCAAATGGTACTAAGAAAACGAGTGATGGATTTCATTTAATCCCTAGAGCCTATGCAGAGCTGCCTGATTATGATAATTCAAACAGCAGTACTCCTGCCAATGATAACCCACTGGTAACAGGAGAACCCTTCTGGCCGATTGATTTACCTGACTACGTTGAACCGCCGAAAGAACCAGACAGTGGTACTCGTGGATCTTTTCCTACCGATCCGACAGATTTGCCGGATGCTGTAGGAACACCATCTGTAACTGGTAGTGAAGCAGCGAAGCATAAAGGTTCAGATCCTGTAAGAGATGCTGGCCAGAAGGCGAGAAATGACATAACCAGTCGGACAAAGTCTTGCTCGGAAAAAATTGAAGGCATGGAGACGCTAGCCTTACTCGGGCTGATAGAACCCGGAGATATTGGCCCTATGGCTAAGATTCTAGAAGAGTGTGCTGGCAACTGTACTACCTTTGAGCAATGTGAAGAATATGCTGATGCCAGTCATAAATTCGGCTCAATAGCCGGAGAAGCAACAGCCATGAATAGAATCAAGACTTTCCTTGCCGAGGGCGGGGACTGTAAAGACGCTGTTAAAAAAGACCTCAAAACATTTGGTATAAACTGTCCTTAATTAGACTACTTATTTTTGAGAATTTTATTTCTAAAAAGATAAAAAAGAACGACAGTGAGAAATACGATGAAACCGGCCCATCTGAAATAGTGTAGAAATTTCAGCACTTCATCTAGATTTTTACTGAAATGGTAGCTTATCAGTGCTACCAATGTGACGAAAGATGCAGCGCCTAGAACATTAAACTCTAAAAATTTTTTGTATGAAATGTGAGACATACCAGCGGTTAGGGCGGCTACTATTCTAGTAGTGGCGAAGAAATGTGCAGTGTAAATGGTTCTGCCACCTTTTTCTTTGAAGAGTTTGTCCATTTTGTCTAGTTTTTTGCTATCAATGCGAACAAAGCGGCCATATTTCTCAACTAGTGGGCGACCGCCAAGACGTCCAATCCAGAACCCAATATTATCGCCAACTACATCACCGATGATGGCGACTGGGATGATAAACCATATATTTAAAGCTCCTTGACCAGCAAAGAAAGCAAGGGCGACTAAGGAGGACTCCGCGGGAACAGGAATACCTGCATTTTCAAGCATCATGCCAAAAAAAGCTACTAAATATCCATATGTATGGACATAGGGAGCAAGCAGGTCTACGTAATGTTGGACTTCACCATTCATACTTCTAATTATCATCCATTTGCTTTTAATAAGCAATTTTCTTAGCTTTTAAATTGAAAATAGGGCGGATTTGTGCTAAAATATCCAAGTTAAATGGGGATTTGCGGGTATAGTTAAGCGGT
>JAKANV010000032.1 GCA_021823605.1 bacterium
CTTATACCCTTACCTTTATACGGTTCCGGCTTTCTAACCTTTCTTACTTCTGCAGCAAACTGACCGACTTTTTGTTTATCACTGCCCGAAATGGTAATTGTGTTTTTCTGGGTTTTTGCTTCCAGACCTTCCGGCACGTTCATCTCAACAGGTTTGTTGTAACCCATATGTAATACTAGCTTACCACCCTCAACAGATGCTCTGTAACCGGTGCCTTTGAACTCCAGCTTCTTTTCAAACCCCTCCGAAACGCCCAAAACCATATTGTTAATCAAAGTTCTGGTCAGACCCCAAAGCTCTCCCGCTTCAGGAGTTTCCTCTTTCTTCGAAGTAATAATGATCCCATCAGCCACTTTTGCATCAATCTTGGCGCTTTTGACAATTTGAAGGCTGCCCTTTGGACCATCGACTTTAATCAGATCCCCGGTGATTTCGACTTTTACGCCTTCTTTAATTTCTACTGGTAACTTACCTATTCTTGACATCTTTACTCCTAGTAAATCTTACAGATTATTTCCCCGCCTAAACCTTGCCTCTTAGCATCCGTTCCTGTCATCACTCCTTTCGAAGTTGACATTATGACCATACCCATGCCCTGAAGCACTTTCGGTATATCATTCTTCTTTGCATAAACGCGGCATCCCGGTTTTGAAACTCTCTCTAACTTTTTCATTTCCCTACCATATGAAAGCTTAACATCTATATATCCGGCTGCTTCCTTCGAAACGGAGAAATCATCAACGTATCCTTTTTCTTTCATTACCGAAAGAACATCACGTTTAAGGCGTGCATCGGGCACAAGTACACTTTCTTTTTTTACCATGTAAGCGTTTCTTATTCTTGTTAACATATCTGCGATTGGATCACTAACTGTCATATTTTTCTCCTTACCAACTTGATTTTGTTACGCCGGGTATTTCCCCTTTATTTGCCATTTCCCGAAAACAGATACGGCAAAGCTCAAACTGATTCAGATATCCTCTTGGTCTTCCGCATACCTTACATCTTGTGACCTTTCGGGTTGAATATTTGGGTTTCTTTTGTGATTTTACTACCATTGATTTTCTAGCCATATCTCTCTCCTATTTTTTAAATGGGAATCCCATGTAACTTAACATTTTTCTTGCTTCATCATCTGTCTTTGCGCTTGTAACAATATTGATTTGTAGACTAAACGGATGTGAAAACTTATCATACGGAATCTCCGGGAAGATTGCCTGGTCCTTAATGCCCACACTGTAGTTACCATGCCCATCAAATGCGCCAACTTTAAGTCCCCGAAAGTCTCTGACACGAGGCAAAGCTACATTTATAAGCCTATCTAAGAATTCATACATTCTCTCGCCACGAAGCGTTACCTTTGTACCGATTTCCATACCATCTCTAAGCTTAAATCCGGCAATAGACTTCTTTGATTTGGTTTTAACCGGAGCTTGACCTGTAATAATTTTAATACCTTCAATCACATCATCTAACTCTTTGGAATCTTTCGCTCCCCGTCCAACGCCAGCATTAATAACAACTGCCTGAATCTTCGGTATTTCCATAACATTCTTATAACCGAAGTCTTCTTTCAGCTTTTTCGTAATTTCTTTTTTGTATAAATCTAATACTGACATCTTACTCCTTTATTTCGTGACCGCATTTTCTGCAGACTCTTTCTTTCTTCCCATTTTTTAAAACCTTCATACCAACTTTGACTGATTTATTGCAGCTTCCGCAAATTACCTGAACATTTGAAACAGCAATTGGCGCCGCTTTTTCTATAATTCCGCCCTGAGGGCTTTTCTGGCTTCCCTTAACCGCTTTTTTAACTACATTAACACCATCAACTATAACCTTTCTTTTTTCTACAAGTACCTTAGAAACAGCCCCTGATTTACCACGGTCTTTTCCGGTAAGAATATAAACTTTATCTCCCTTTTTTATTTTCATTACAGTACCTCCGGTGCCAATGACACAATTTTCATATAACCTCTTTCACGTAGCTCGCGAGCCACAGGGCCAAAGATACGTGTTCCTCTGGGCTGGCCTGCTTTATCAATAATTACAGCTGCATTATCATCAAAACGAATGGTTGATCCGTCCTTTCTTCTGCTTGTCCCAACACTTCTAACAACAACCGCTCTAACAACCTCTTTCTTTTTGACTGTACCTTGAGGAATAGCAGTTTTTACACTAGCTGTAATAATATCACCAACACGGGCATATCTTCTTTTGGAACCACCAAGAACCTTGATGCACATAATTTCTTTTGCACCTGTGTTGTCGGCTACCTTTAATCTTGTTTGTTGCTGTATCATTTTTTACCCTTAATATTCCCTAATTACTTACTTACGACTTTCCATCTTTTTCTCCCGCTAAGCGGTCTTGTTTCTTCTATTTCAACTTCATCCCCAATCTTATGACCATTTTCGTCGTGAGCCATGAACTTGGTGGAAGCTTTATATTTCTTGCGATAAATCGGATGAGTTTTTACACGGTCAACTTTCACCACAACTGTCTTTTCCATTTTGTCTGAAACAACTACTCCTTTTAATATCCTTTTCATGACTTTTTCTCCTTCTTGACTTCTTTTTCTTTCGATTCAGTTTCGCCTTTCACCAGTTCTCTTTCTCTTCTCACCGTTAATGCTCTGGCAATATCTCTTTTTATAACTCTGATATCTCTGACTTTACCGGACTCTTTTGTAGCAACATCGAAGGTAAGCTTCAGAAGCTTTGCTTTCTGATCGGCAATGAACTTATCCAGTTCTTTATCTTTCTTTTCAGCTATCTCTTTAATCTTCACTTTTCACCTCTTGTGCTCTAGCTACTATTTTTGTCTTCATCGGTAACTTATATGATGCCAGTCTCATTGCTTCTTTTGCTGCTTCCATCGGAATACCGTCCATCTCAAAAATGATTCTTCCAGGTTTTACAACATATATGAAATGATCCGGAGATCCCTTACCACTACCCATGCGTGTCTCATTTGGTTTTTTCGTAACCGGCTTATCAGGAAACACTCTTATCCATATTTTTCCGCCTCTTTTAATAGAACGGGTCATTGCTCTTCTGGCTGCCTCAATTTGTCTTGAGGTAAGCCATGCCGGTTCTGTCGCTTTAAGCCCATATCTGCCAAATGCAATAGAGTTACCTCTCGTAGACTTGCCCGTCTGAGGATTTCTCTGGCTCTTTCTGAATTTTGTTTTCTTTGGCATTAACATTATTTCTTCTCTCCTGCCTTATTTCTTGTGGTGCCGCCTTTATAAATCCAAACCTTGATGCCAATAACACCATATGTTGTATTTGCCCTGGCTGTAGCGTACTCAATATCTGCTCTGATTGTCTGCAAGGGAATCTTTCCTTCTGATGTGAACTCACGTCTTGCGATCTCAGCACCGTTCAATCTTCCGGCAACCATTATTTTTACACCCTTAGCTCCAGCTTTCAAAGCTTTGTCTACTGACTGTTTTACTGCTCTTTTGTAGGCCATTCTTCTTTCAAGCTGTGAAGCAATGTTTTCAGCAACAAGCTTCGGATCTGCTTCAGGATTTCTGACTTCTTCAATATTTATATCTTTTAGCTGGCTGGAAATCATTTTCTGGCATTTCTTTTTTAGCTCGATGGCTCCAGCACCACCTCTGCCGATTAATACTCCCGGCCTTGATGTATGAATATTTATAGATACCTGATTTGCGTTTCTCTCTATCTCAACTTTTGAAATACCTGCTTTTCTGCCCAAACTATCCGTAACAAACTGGCGCAGCTTTATGTCCTCATGCAAATATTTAGCATAATCTTTTTCGCTATACCATTTTGATACCCAGTCTTTTGATATCTGCAATCTGAAACTGATTGGACTTACCTTGTGACCCATTACTTTTGCTCCTTTGCCCGGACTTGCCTATCGGGTTTAACGCTTTTTTCTTTCGGTTTCTCGTCTTTTTCTTTTTTAACGGATTTTTTTACTTCTTTTTCCTGACTTTCAACAACTATTGTGACATGCGAAGTTCTTTTTCTTATAGTATTCGCCATACCTCTTGATCTTGGCATATGCCTTTTTAATGTTGGTCCTTCGTCTACCATAATGGTTGAAATAACTAAATCATTTTTATCTATACCAAAGTTATTTTCAGCATTAGCTACAGCAGACTTTAATGTCTTTTCAACCAGTTTTGCCGCTTTTTTAGGGGTAAACTTTAAAACGTTAAAAGCAGTTGACGCCTTCTGACCCCTGACCATATTAGCAACAAGTCTAACTTTTCTTGCTGAAATCCTATTATATTTTGATACTGCTTTAACTTCCATTTTCTAGTTTCCTTTTTTTTGTTCTTTAGCCATTTTACCACCGTGGCCCCTAAACTTTCTTGTCGGAGAAAACTCCCCAAGTTTATGTCCTACCATATCCTCTGTAACAAATACTGAAACATGTGTTTTACCATTGTGGACTCCAAATGTGTGACCGACCATTTCCGGTGAAATAGAAGATCTTCGCGCCCAGGTTTTAATGGTTTTTTTGTCATTACCCAAAGCTTGAACTTTCTTTAATAATTTTTCATCCACATAAGGACCCTTTTTCAGTGATCTAGACATGTTTACCTCTCTTTCTTCCTCTGACTATCAACTTTGTAGATTTAGCCTTCCTATTTCTGGTTTTAAATCCTAACGCCGGCATACCCCAAGGAGTCTTCGGATGTTTAGGACTGACTGCATGTCCGCCCTCACCACCGCCATGAGGGTGGTCAACTGGATTCATTGCCTTACCACGAACGGTTGGTCTGATGCCCATATGTCTCTTTCTCCCGGCTTTTCCGACTTTGATGTTCTTATGTTCTGCGTTTGAAACTTCACCAATTGATGCTAGACAATTTTCGTTAACTAGTCTTTGTTCGCCTGAAGGAAGTTTAACCTGAACATATTTACCTTCTTTTGCCATTAACTGAATCTTTGTTCCGGCGCTTCTGGCAAGTTGTCCGCCTTTCCCTGGTGTTAGCTCCACATTATAAATAACCGTACCAACCGGAATATCCTTCAAAATCATTCTGTTTCCGCTTCTTGGGTCTGCTTTCTCTCCAGCAATAATTTTCTTGCCAACTCGTGCTCCCCTTGGTGCAATCATGTAGAATTTACCGCCTTCAGTCTTCTCAACCAAGGCAATACGTGCATTTCTGTTCGGATCGTACTCTATCGCTGTAATCTTTCCTTCAACATTGCCAACCATTCGAAAATCGACTAAACGATACATTCTCTTTGCGCCGCCGCCACGGTGTCTAACTGTGATTTTTCCTTGTGCATTTCTGCCAGCTTTCTTTTTCAATGGCACAATCAAAGACTTTTCCGGCTTCTTCTTGGTAATATCCAAGAAGTCGTCCATACTCATCTTGCGTCTTGCATTTGATGTAGGTTTTACAAACTTGACTGCCATTTAAATCCCTTTAAACTCCTCTATTTTGTCGCCTTCCTTAACTGTGACATAGGCTTTCTTGAAATCCGATCTTTTACCGAATTTTCTGCCTACTCTTTTCAACTTACCTTTCATAACAACCGTTCGAACATCTATAACTGTAACTTTGAAAAGTTTCTCTATCGCTTTTTTTATCTCAATTTTGTTTGCTTCCCTGGCAACAACAAAAACGTACTTATTACTTTCAGCATGAGCAAAACTTTTCTCGCTTATTACCGGTTTCTTTAAAATCTTCATCATTTCCATTATTTGCTGCCTCCGGCTATCTTTAAGCTGTCACCTAAAAATACAATTTTCTGTGCCCACAAAACATCATATGCATTCATTTCGTTCACATTGTATATCTTTACGCCATTCTTCAAGTTTCTTACACTTTTCACCGTATTTTCATCATTTTTGTCAGTCACAACCAAGACATTTCTGTTTAACTCTAGTTTTTTAAATAAACCGGCAAATACCTTTGTACTTGGTTTTTCCAGTTTGATGTCTTTAATAACTAAGACGTCTTCTGCCTTTTTTGTAGCCAAAGCAGCTTTTAAGGCAGCATTTCTTTTCTTTTTCGGCATAGCAAGTTTGAAATTCTGCTCCCCTGTAGGACCAAACGTGACACCACCGCTTCTCCATATAGGTGATCTTGATGATCCTGCTCTAGCTCTGCCTGTTCCTTTCTGTCTCCAAGGTTTTTTACCACCGCCAGAAACTTCTGATCTATCAAGAGTTTTTGCGGGCGCTTGTCTCTTATTTGATGACAAAATATAAACAGCTTCGGCCAAAAGTGCATCATTTGCCTTTCCATCAAAAATCTTCGTCTCCACTGGAGCCGGTGCCTTTTTGCCAGATTTATCGTAAACTGCTACTTTCATCTTTATCCTACGCTCTTAATTAAAATTAATGATTTTTTCGGTCCCGGAATAGCTCCCTTAACAGCTAAGATATTCTTATCCGCATCAACCTTTTCAATCTTTAAGTTCTTTACCGTAGTCTGGGCATGACCCATCTGACCAGGCATTTTCCTACCCTTGAAAACATGTTGAGGATACATCGCACCGATTGAGCCTGGTTTTCGCTGATTACGAGAACCATGAGTCATTGGACCACGATGAAAGTTATGCCGTTTTATCGTTCCGGCAAACCCTTTTCCCTTGCTGAGACCTGTAACATGGATCTTTTCACCTTCTGTGAAAACTTCACATGTTATGGTGCCACCAACCTTCACATCGTCCACGTCCATCTCTATTTCTTTCAAGTTTCTTGACTTTGCTTTACCCAAATGTCCAGCTAACGCCTTGCCTAGCTTTTTCTTTTCGCCAAATCCAATCTGTACTGCCTCATAACCATCTTTTTCTTTTGTTTTAATTTGAGTAATCACACATGGACCGGCTTCAACCAATGTAACAGGAACCATCTCACCTTTATCGTTGAAATAGTTAGTCATTCCTATTTTTTTGGCTAATATTGCTTTCATTTTTTCGCGCAAAAAAAACTTTTCCGACATACAAATAGTTTCCCTAAGGACTTATTCGTACCCCGTTGGTTAAATTAATATTCCGTTATATTTAAATAACTTAAAAGATTATATGCTTTTTGAGATAAAAAGTCAACATTTTTCACTTGTTTTTTCTTGTGTTTTTCTTCTCCTTAACCGTAATTGGAATATTTAAGATTTTTCTTGCTTCTTCATCTAGAGGAATTCTCCAGCCCAACTGTTGTTCTTTTTCCTTAATTCTTCTTAAATAGTAGAAAGGATGCATATGGACATAGTTTCCGTTGAAGAAATATCGAACTTGCTTTTTATCCTTCTTTGGAAGCATCTTTTTCATTTCCTGAGTCACAAAGTCTGGAGCGAATATATAAACATCCGTGATTTCCCTTCTCACAATCATATCGTCAATCATTCGGTCTAAATCCTTTAGAAAACGATGTCTAAACTCCACCTTGTCGGTTTCGAGCACTGAACCTGACTCATATATCCTTCCTTCTCCCGCACGCTCAAAAAAGCCCT
>JAKANV010000033.1 GCA_021823605.1 bacterium
GACAAAGAATATCCCGCAGTTTTTTGGTAAAATAGGAAACAGGTTAATCGGTAAATAGTAAAGTTATATAAGGAGGTTATATGCCAGATAATACTCAAGGACAAATGCAAACCCCAGAGTTGCCCCAAGCTGATGGTGAGGTTGGTAGTGAAAAGCCAACCGAGTTATCGGAAGTTGTGGGCAAGTCAGCTGTGTCACAACCGGTAAAACCCGCTGATGATCAGGCGGCAGCGCAGAATATTGCAAATACATTACAAAATACGCAAACTCGGGCAACAAGCAACGTAGTTCCACCGGCAAATCCAACACCTCAAGCAACCCCAAAAACGGCAAGCAGCGACCCATATATTAAAGCCGCCGAAAATGTTATGAAAAAAGATCAACAGGATCCTTATAAAGAAGAAGAGGATCATGAAGATGTGCAGATTAAATATTTACACGATAGATTCGGAAAGGATATAAAGAAAGGCTAACATGTTTATTCTAGTTACAGGAGGGTCTTTACTGCTAATCTTAGCTGGATTAGTAGCTATTTATTTTTATAAGCGTACTAGTGCTTACAAGAAACAGATTGAAAGATCTCTAAAGATTGTACCTCTTCTAATTAGAGTGCCTAGGGAAATGGGTTCGAAAGAAAAAAGTACCATGAACCGTGATGATCGAGATGTGGGAAGAGAAATAATATCTTTCATGGAGACTTTTTACGCTAATCTTTCGGTTATTTACAACAGAGGACTAAAGAATGTTCATCGGAATCTCCTCTATGGACAAAGGCATGTTGCACTTGAGATCATTGCCAAAGAAAAAGAGATATTTTTCTATATTGGTGTACCGATAACTCTTTTGGATATGGTTGAAAAGATGCTTTCCTCACAATATCCGGACGCAGCGATTGAAGAAGCTGAGGAACATAACATTTTCTCACAGGAATGGAAAAAAATGGGTGTATGCGGGGGAGAACTTAAGCTGTATAAACCTTTTATTTATCCTATAAAAACCTACAAAACGATAGAAGCTGAGCCGCTTGAATCGATTACGAATACTTTGGGTAAGCTTGAGGCGGGCGAAGGAACTGCAATCCAGATTCTTATCAGACCAATACATCCGAGAAAAATGCAAAAGGGAAGAGCTGCAGTTAAAAAATCCCAGAATCAAAATTCTGGCGGTGGATGGGTCGGAGGGGTTACCGGTGCCGTAATAGCTAACAACAATACCCCGACACAGCAACAGCCGGTTAAGCTGACGGCTATGGAAGAGGAAGTAAACAAGGCAATCGAGGAAAAGGCCGGCAAGGCGCCATTTGAAACGGTTATCAGATTTGTGGTTTCAACAGGGACCCCTCATCGCTCCGAGATAATTTTGAATGAGCTTCAGGGTGCTTTTGCCCAGTTTAATGATCAAAATTTAAATGGGTTCAGATTTCGAAGGGAGCAAAATGTAAACAAGCTGGTTACCGATTATATTTTCAGATTTTTCGAGCATCAAATATTTTCTCCCAAAAGGCTCTTGCTAGGGAGATTCATTGGCCATAAAAATATTTTAAATACAGAAGAGATAGCCAGTTTTTTCCATTTGCCGAACTTTCTTATTTCATCGCCCGGCATCAAGTGGCTTCCGGCAAAGCGTGTTGAAACGCCGGTTAACCTGCCAAACGAGGGAACAATCATTGCCAAGACCAGTTTCCGGGGACAGGAAGAAACTGTCCGATTGACCGAAAATGATAAGCGTCGTCATGTTTATATATTGGGCCAAACCGGTACCGGTAAATCTACTACCATGAAAAATATGATTATAGATGACATAATTCATGGCAAGGGAGTTGCCTATATTGACCCCCATGGTCAAGATTTGGAAGATATCCTTTCTAAGATTCCGAAAGAAAGAGCAGAGGACGTTGTGATATTTGATGCCGGAGATATTGAGCGACCAATGGGACTAAACATTTTTGAGGCCCAAACTACCGAACAGAAAGACTTGGTTATACAGGAGGCATTGCAAATCCTTTACCGACTATATGACCCCCAGCACACCGGGCAAATTTTTGGTCCTCGGTTTGACCACTGGCTTAGAAATGCAGCTCTAACTTTAATGGCGGATCCGGAAGGAGGGACTTTCATAGAAGTGCCGAAGGTCTTTTCTGATGATAAATTCTTGGCTTCAAAACTTAAGTATGTTGAGGATCCGGTGGTCAGAAGTTTTTGGATTGATGAGATTGGTAAAACTAGTGACTATCACAAATCTGAAATGATGGGTTATTTCATCGGCAAGTTTGGTGCTTTCATGACAAACACAACTTTGAGAAATATTATCGGCCAGCCAAAATCGTCCATTAATCTCCGTGAAATAATGGATTCAAACAAAATACTGTTGGTCAATCTCTCCAAGGGACGCATCGGTGAGCTGAATATGAGACTTCTAGGTATGATATTTGTTGTTAAGCTTCAAATGGCGGCAATGTCTCGCGCCGATACTCCAGAAGAAGAGAGAAAAGATTTCTGTCTGTACGTTGATGAGTTCCAGAACTTCTTGACCGAATCATTTGCTCAAATTTTATCCGAAGCTCGAAAATACAGGTTATCTTTGGTAGTCGCAAATCAGTTTATTGGCCAATTAACTGATGAAATTAGAGATGCCGTTTTCGGGAACGTAGGAACTATATTGTGTTTTCGAGTTGGTCCTGATGACGCCGAATTTATGGCGAAACAGTTTGACCCGGTGTTTACCCAAAATGATCTTATCGGGATAGAAAACTACAACGCTGCTATTCGTTTGATTATAAATGGTATACCGTCTCGACCGTTTAATATTATAGGTTATCCGCCAATGGGTGTTGCCGATCCTAACATTGGAAAGGCAGTCAGAGAACTTTCCAGACTTAAACATGCGAGACCTCGCGAAATTGTTGAGAAAGAAGTACTGGGTCGTATGGCTATCGGCTTCATGACAACTGTCCAGGATTCAATGCCAAAAGACACCGGAATATAGTTTTTCCTCAGTTTATCCCCTGCTGTACACTTGTTCTAACAAAATAGATATGCTAAAAAGGATTTAAGGGCAAGCAGGGAGTTTATAGGTCCCCTCGAGGGACCCCGGCACTTCGTGTGCCGGACCTGTCGGTATCTGACGGGGTTATTTGTTATCTGTCAGGAGAGGTATCCTCCCTGACTATCTGGGTGGTGGATGTCCAGTCCGGGCAGCTCGTTTCCGCGCGGGGATCCAGAGATCCAGGCCGCGGCTGTTTCTCGATCGCCTCGAGTACTCGAAGATCTTGAGGAAAATCGCAGGCGCCGCCGTCGACGTTTCTGGCGATCGCCCCCGGTACCAGAGCCAGCTGAGCTCCTTGCGCCCCTGCTTGCCCTTACCTTACCAATCAATCTATTTCAGTGAAGGAGGTGAAGATGGTTGGATGCACCTAATAACAATTCGAAGATCGAAGAACTACAACGTTTCATACAGCTAGAGGCTAAACGTCTGGGCTTATCTCCCCTTGAAGCAGTAGAAATACTGGGTGATCTTTGCGGTTATGACGTTACAATAGCTGAAATCAGTTACAAGAGGGTCCAGTTCTTTAAAGAATCTGGTGGGATCAGGGTTCTGCACATCCCCAACGATAAACTGATGGCGGTTCAGAGAAACATCCTAGTGAATGAGCTCTACAAACTGCCGGTTTCTGACATGGCTCATTGTGCTGTTCCCGGGCGTAGTCCTGTGACCAACGCGACAGAGCACATTGGGGCAAACGCAGTTTTCAAGCTTGACTTCAAGGATGCTTTTCCCAGCACCACAACGGCAATGGTGGAGTCTGCTTTGTCCAAAGCAATTACAGAGGTGACAGGCGACCAGCATGCAGCCGAGGCTAGAGCAAAGATTCTTGCGCACATAACTACCTACAAGAACCAGCTGCCACAAGGTGCACCAACCAGCCCCTATCTTCTCAACATCGTTTGCAGAGATTTGGCTTCCGAACTTGATGCTTTCCTGATGTGGCATGATTTGACGGGCACAATATACGCCGATGATATCACCGTTTCCGCAAAGGCTTGGGCGATATCGGAGGATGTGCGGCTGCAAATTCAGGGAATTGCTGAGCGGCATGGTTATCGAATCAATGAAGCGAAGACAAGCTACCATCACAGTGGCGCCTGCGACGCAGTTGTAACAGGCATTTCGATCAAAGGGGAAGGTTCTCCTTTAAACCTTGGCTTACCAAGAAAGGTTCTGAATGGCTATCGAGGCTATATCCAAAGAGCCATTTTGGACACTCAGATTGAGGCAGCTAACGTTCTTGGTGTTATAGGCTGGGTGACGGAGGTCTATGGAGCTATCCCCGAAAGGCTGCAAAAACCTTTCCAAAAGTTTCTGAAGGCACGTTGTCCCACGGAAACTCAGGCAAGGTTTACGAAGTACTTTACAAATCGGGCAGAGTCTGTCGCTTAATGACAATACGTCATTCAAGCGGCGGCTCTGCCCTTGGTCATTTGGGGCTGAAAATTTTAATGAATTTTATCCACTTTTTTCTTTTGTTTTTTTACCTTGTTTGTGCTAAAATAGAGTTAGTCCAAAAGGGCTAAATTTTCAAAAAATCTCTCAAAAGTTAGGGGTGGTTGTAGAACCAAAAAAGACCTTTATATAGGCAAAAAGAGGGATGTCCGAAATCAGGATATTAGTTTAGATAGTGTAATAAAAAAGTTTATGGCAGATAAAAATAAAAAAGAATCATATGACGCCTCGAAAATTCAAGTTTTAGAAGGCTTGGAAGCGGTCAGAAAACGTCCCGGAATGTATATCGGTGGAACGGGTCTCGAAGGTCTTCACCATCTAGTTTGGGAAGTTTTAGATAACGCTATCGATGAAGCGATGGCCGGTTATTGCGACAACATTGAAGTCGTAATGCACAAAGATGGCTCGATGAGCATTGATGATAACGGTCGTGGCATCCCTGTAGATAAGCAAAAACAGACAGGCAAAAGCGCTCTTGAAACCGTTCTCACCGTTCTTCATGCCGGAGGAAAATTCGGCGGAGGTGAATATAAAGTTTCCGGCGGACTTCATGGTGTTGGTGTTTCTGTTGTGAATGCTCTTTCGACTAGCTTGCGGGCAGAGGTAGCTCGTGACGGGGTTCTTTATGCTCAGGAATACAAAAATGGCGGGAAGCCGGTTGGGGCGGTTAAAAAAGTAGGAACAGCAAAGCATACAGGTACGAAGATTACATTTACACCGGATCCTGATGTTTTTGAAACTGTAGAGTTTAGTTTCCGAAAAATTTTAGATAGAATCCGCCAAAGGGCCTATTTGAATAAAGGCGTGAAAATCAGACTAACTGATGAAAAAACCGACAAAACGTATAGTTTCTACTTCGAGGGCGGCATCAAATCATATGTAGCGCATATGAACAGAAGCAAGGAAATTGTAAATGATAAGATTTTTTATGTAGAGAAACAGTCAGGCTCGACCATTGTTGAAGTTGCTATCCAATACACTGATGACTACTCCGAAAATGTTAATACATTTGCAAACAACATAAATACCGGTGATGGTGGAACTCATCTGACTGGTTTCAGAACAGCTATCACCCGTTGTATAAACGACTATGCCCGTAAAAACGGGATTATTAAAGATGCGAAGGACAACTTGACTGGTGATGATGTGCGTGAGGGCTTGTCGGCTATTATATCCGTGAAACTGCCCGACCCTCAATTCGAAGGACAGACAAAGGCAAAACTTGGAAATCCTGAAGTGCAAAACCAAGTTGGCTCAGTAATGAGCGAGTATTTCGCCTATTTCTTGGAAGAAAATCCAAACGAAGCAAAGAAAATTATCGGGAAATGTTTATTGTCTTCCAGGGCCAGAATTGCTGCCCGTGCTGCACGTGATACTGTTATCCGAAAAGGTGTATTAGAAGGCATGACCCTGCCGGGGAAACTTGCAGATTGCTCATCGAAAGATCCTTCACAAAGCGAAATATATATCGTTGAGGGAGACTCTGCCGGAGGTTCTGCCAAACAAGGCCGTGACAGAATGTTCCAAGCAATCTTGCCACTGCGCGGGAAAATATTGAATGTTGAACGTGCTAGATTAGATAGAATGCTTTCATCAGAAGAAATAAAAATTCTCATTATCGCTATGGGAGCTGGTATTGGTGAGACAAAAGACATTTCAAAAATCCGCTATCACAGAATAGTTATCATGACAGATGCTGATGTTGATGGCGCCCATATTAGGACATTACTTTTAACTTTCTATTACAGATATTTCCCTGAAATTATAGATGCCGGCTATCTATACATAGCTCAGCCGCCGCTATATAAAATTGAAAAAGGCAAAAAAGCCGAGTATGCATATAATGATGCGCAAAAAGAGGAAATACTTGCGAGACTTGAAAAAGAAGCAAAATCAAACAAAAAAGTTGAGGTACCAAAGGAAGAAATTGTAGAGGAAGAGCCGGTTGAAAATGAGGTCGAGGAATCTATAGAAGCAGTTGAAGAGGAAATGGAAGAAGTTATTGGTATCAAAATCCCCGGTGTGAAGGTTCAGAGGTACAAAGGTCTTGGCGAAATGAATCCGACTCAGCTTTGGGAAACAACGATGGATCCTGAAAACAGAGTTTTGCTGCAGGTGAATGTTGATGATGCCGAGAAAGCAAATGAGGTGTTCTCGGTTTTGATGGGTGATGTCGTTGAGCCTCGAAAGAAGTTTATTCAGACTCATGCAAAAAATGTTAAAAATTTGGATGTATAAAGGAGTGAATCAGAAAATGAACGAATTTAGTAATACAACAGAAGGTTCACAAGAGCGAGAAATGAAAATGACGAAAGAAGAAGGAATACATAAGGTCTCTGTTGAAGAAAATATTGAAGAAATGTTTCTACTTGATTCAAAAATTGCAAAGGCTAGTCCATATTTGTTACCAGCACTGGAAACCCCTAGCGAACTGTTGGATTTTCTAACAAAAGAACATCAAAGCGATACGTATATTTTCAATGGCGAGGATGGGTTAGCAGGTTATCTTTCGCTAGTAGATACTTCCAGGGAGAATGCTTTAGAAGTTTTGAACATAGGAGTTGATCCAAAATTCCAGGGTAAGGGTTATGGTAAAAAAATGATGCTATTTGCTGAAGAGATTGCTAAAGAAAACAACAGACAAAAAATGAAGCTAGTTACAACTGAAAATAATCCAGCCGTTAAATTCTATGAATCCCTTGGCTATGGAATCATCGGGAAAGCTGGAGATTATTATGGTGATGGCGGAACAGGATATATATTATTGGAAAAGAATTTGGATGTTAAAAATGGCAAATAGATATCAGTTAATTATAGATGCGAAGGTTCAAAAAGAGTTAGATGATAAAGAATTTATTGTCGAGTTAATTAAGGAGATAGCAAGGTTGATTGACATGAGAATTATTTTTGGACCTGCGGTTGC
>JAKANV010000034.1 GCA_021823605.1 bacterium
GAGCACTGGGCTCAGTGTCTTCGCTTGCCACCGAGGGATCCCCTTTGACCGCGCATCGGTATAGGCTGCCTCATTGATGAGGGTGATCCGTCTCAGCTCGCGGGCTGCTACCAAAATGCCCCAAAGCGCAACAGGCATGAGGAAGATGCCGATTATCGACATGACCAGCGCTACGAGGTCCCTCTCAGAACCAAACATCTGGCCTTTGGCTTTCAAAAACTCCCGCTCTTCGTTGGTCAAGTCTTCACTCTTTTTCCTGAGTATGCCTTTTAACTTCATACTTCCTTCTGCTGCCATGGTGGCCGCTCCTTTGTTATCCCTTGGTGGGTATTTTTTTGTGGGGGGTGCTTCTATCACAGCTATTTCGTAACTGTGATAAAATACACTAACATAAATGACATGTTTTGTCAAGACTTTTATTCTATAACAAAACAGAGACCTTTCGGCCTCTGCAATTTGTTTAGTCTAAACTATCGTACAGATTCTTTGAGATTTTTTCCGGCTCGAAATCTCGGCATTTTCATCTCTGGGATAGTAATGTAGTCACCAGTTTGTGGGTTTCGTCCTCTTCTTGAAGCTCTTTTCCCTAAGTCAAAAGTTCCAAATCCAGTTATGGCAACTTTCTCTCCATTTCTTACCTTATCGGTAATAATGTTTGTCAGGCTTTTGAGGCAAGCCTCAACTTCTTTCTTAGAGTAGCCTGTTTCCTTTGATAGTGTTTCTACCAGGTCGTGCTTTGTCATTAGATTTCTCCTTCCTGCCCAGCCGCCTTAGCGACGGGTCTTAATTAATTTCAGCCTTAGCTGAGCGCCCCCTTAGGACGAAGTTTACTTTATACGTAGTCAAATATATAACATACATTATATTGCCATGCAACCATAAGTTCAAATTTCTTTGTCAATTCTCTTAATTGTAACGACTTTGCCCTTTTTATCAAGCTCAACTAAAACGGAGTTAAACTTTAGAGGTCCTTCTGTTTCATTAGAGAACTTTTGCGGCATACCTGTTGTATACAGATTAACAATAATGTCCGTCTTTACACCGAGCACCGATTCCTTAGTCCCGGTCATGCCGACATCAGACACATATGCAGTCCCTTTCGGTAAAACACGCTCATCAGCTGTAGGAACATGGGTATGGGTTCCGACAACTACATTTACTCTTCCATCTAGATAGAAGCCCATAGCCACTTTTTCGCTGGTAACCTCTGCATGAAAATCTACCAATGATATATCATATTTTCCCTTTGTTTTCTTTAAAATATCATCAATGGTCGTAAAGGGAGATTCAACATTCGCATTAATCCAGACCCGCCCTAAAAGGTTGATAATCAAAATTTTCCCAATCTTCGTTTTGACTATTTTGTAACCCACGCCGGGCGAATCTTCCGGATAGTTTGCGGGTCTGATAACAGGGGTTTCTTTTTTGCCGAGCTCAGGAAAAAAATCCGGCTTTCTCCAAATGTGATTTCCAGTCGTAAAGAAATCTACTCCCACTTCGATAAGCTCATCCATCGTATCTTTGGTCATACCTTGACCGGATGTCATATTCTCGCCATTAGCCACAATAAAATCTATACCCTCTTCCTCTTTCAAGCCAGGAAGAATTTTTTTTACCGCCTTTCGACCGGGCTTTCCGACAATATCGGCTATAAATAATATTTTGATGGATTTTTTTGTAGCCATAGACTATTTAGCGTATTCAGTAATTCTTTTTTCACGGATAACATTAACCTTTATCTGTCCCGGATACTTCAGATCTTTTTCTATTTTTGTAGCAATTTCTTTAGCCAGTTTTTCTGACTTAAGATCATCAAGAGTTTCCGGCGATACTAGAACTCTCACCTCACGACCAGCCTGAATAGCAAAGGATTTTTCAACTCCCTCAAATGAGTTGGCAATGTTTTCAAGCTCGGTCAATCGCTTAATGTAAGCTTCCATCGTGTCGCGCCTAGCGCCCGGTCTGCCACCTGAAATAGTATCTGCAACTTGAACAATTATTGCTTCAACAGACTTGAACTCTGCTTCTTCATGATGAGCCTCAATTGCATTTATAATTTTCTCATCTAACCCGAATTTTTTGGCAATATCACGGCCGATCGATGCATGAGAACCTTCGATTTCTTGGTCCACCGCTTTACCGATATCGTGAAGTAATGCCGCTTTTTTAGCCAAGTTTACATCAGCACCAAGTTCGCTTGCTAAAGCCCCTGAAAGGTAAGAACATTCCATAGAGTGCTGAAGCACATTCTGCCCGTATGACGTTCTGAATTTCAGTCTTCCCAAAACTTTAATTAAGTCTGAAGGAAGCCCTGCTACACCAGTCTTATAAACCGCTTGTTCACCGGCTTCTTTAATCTCTTTATCAATTTCTTTCTGTGCTTTTGAAACTGCCTCCTCAATCCTTGTCGGATGGATTCTACCGTCTTTCAAAAGGGTTTCAATCGCCCTCTTAGCAACATGCCTTCTCACTGGGTCGAAACCTGAAATCACGATTGTTTCGGGGGTATCGTCTACAATAATGTCGCATCCGGTCGCACGTTCTATCGCCTGGATGTTTCGTCCTTCACGTCCGATAATTCGTCCTTTCATTTCATCATTGGGAAGAGCCACGGCCGTAACAGTCGTTTCTGATGTCATGTCGCCAGCCAATCTTTGAATAGCAGTTGAGAGAATTTCACGTGCCTTCTTGTCCGCTTCTTCTTTTTTCTCAGCTTCTATTTTTTTAATGAAATCTAAAACGTCCTTTTTGTAATCTTTTTCGACAATCTCTAGAAGCTTCTCTTTTGCCTTATCGGTTGAAAGTTTTGAAATTTTTTCAAGAGCGGCCATCTGCTTTTTGCGAACATCTCGCAGTTCGTTTTTAACACTCTCTACCTCGTCCTTATCTTTTTCGACTTTATCCCGAGTTTCATCCAGTTTCTTTGTTCTGTCGTCCAAGACCTTTTCTTTCTCGATGTTTCTTTTTTCGGCCTGCGCTATTAGGTCACGTCGTTCCTTCTCTTCCTTTTTCGCCTCTTCCTTGACTTTTAACGCCTCTTCTTTCGCCTTTATTATCTCTTCCTTGGCTTCCTCTTTGGCCTCGTTCTTTATTTTGTCTGCTTCTTTCTGAGACTTCTCCAACGCGTCCTGGGATTTCATTTTCCGGCCATAATATCCCCCAACCCCGCCGGCTGCAAGTCCAACAAGAATCAGAACCAATGTGATAGGTTCCATCTTTCGCTCCTCTTTTTCTAGTACCGAGAAATAACTAAAAATACCTCTTTTAAGCCATAATGTATGAGAGTTTTCGTATCATATTTTAGTTCAAATCCTATAAAATTTAGTTATTATCGGTAAATTTAATTTTTTAATTTACTGGCCCCACTATACTCTCTTTTGACCCGTTTTTCAACCCCGAAATTTCTCTTAAAATGGGAAAAGGCGAGCCTCCGGCTCGCCCTATCACCCCCTTTTTCTTTTGCGTATTCTAAAACTTTCCTCACCGGGGTAAACTACTTTGCCACAACCACGCTTATAACAATTTGCTTCGAAAGTAACTCTACCCCAGTTTCTTCCACCTATATCCACTTCTTTAACCACAAGCCGGACGTATAGCTGGTCGCCCGGCTCGACCGTGCCATCAAAATCACCCTCAATGTGGGCATGCAGCGGAAGGCGTTCGCCTTCCACTTTATTTTGACGGATTATCCTCAGAACTTCAGCGGCTCGAGTGGAAGCAGTGAAACCGCCAGGAACAACAACTTTCCGAAAAGGCAGATGTGCCTTCTCCGGATCATTGTATTCTTCCAGAATATCAGCGTAGCCACGAAAAAGTTCCATATATTGGATAACCTTTTCGCGAACCACAACTTCTCCCGGCGACTCAAATACGTCGCCTTTTTTAAAATCTTCAAACTGCATTCATGCCTCCTAGGCGACGTAGGTTTGCAAAAGAGGCTTAATAATAGCATTTAATACTTATATTTTCAATTACTGCTTCTTCTTTGTAGTTATAGTCGGTTCTCGACCATAAAACGGTTCTATAATTTGTCCTTTTTTAAAATGTTTTTTGCCTTCTCTGTAAATTTCTTCGAGATTCATTTTTTCTTTTTGAATCACTCCTGCAGTTTCAATCTTCCAAGCATATGCAAAAGCCTTCACTATCACAATTCCAATTCGAAGCCCCGTAAATGAACCCGGACCGCGAACTACGATAATCGAATCTAAATCACCATAGTTTAACTTATTCCGCGTCAAAATTTCGTCTAATTTCACGTAAAAAGTTTTTGAAAGTTCCCGATGCGCTTCCCACTCTAAAGAGTCGGTTAATTTGTCATCACAAAACAAACCAAATTTGGCAACTTTATCCGATGTGTCTATGGTGAGTGTATTCATAGTTCTTTGTTTATCTCTATTTCTCTCTCATTCTCTGAAACGTAATGAAAAGTAATTTTAATTGAATTTTCAGGTAAATATTCTTCAACTCTTTCCGCCCATTCTATCACCGTCACATTGTCAGTATTTATCCCTTCTTCTAAACTTTCAATTAGCTCCTCATCAGGTGTTTCAAATCGATAGAAATCATAGTGGAGTAAATTTAATTTCTGACCCTTATACTCTCTGCGAATCACAAAAGTAGGGGAGATAATGTCATCTTTCACACCCAATCCTTTGGCGATGCCTTTCGTAAACTGCGTTTTCCCTCCGCCGAGGTCACCATAAAGGGCCACGACTTCTCCGCCACGCAATTTACCAGCCAATTTTTGACCCAACTCAACTGTCTCGTCTGAATTTTTTGATAATATTTTCATGAACAAAATCCTTGTTAATCCAAACAATATACCCCAAAAGCAGCATGATTGAAATGGCAACCATGATATAACCCATCATTTTATCATTAATTTTTCCCTGCAAAGGATTCTCGTCCGAGGTACTCTCCCCCAAGACCTCACCATCTTTATCAGTATTTTTTATGGCTGATTTCTTAGTCGACTTTGGAGTTTTAGTTGCGGTCTTCTTTTTCGTACTCGCTTTTTTCTTCGCTTCCTTCGACATTGGTTCTGAAATAATATTGGACTCGCCCGGAGTTGAAACAGTTGTCCAGAACCACTGGCCATCACTGTACGCATAGCTTAAACCCTCCTCCGGTTTTTCATATAACCCAGTATCAAATACTATACTCCCGCTGGAAGAGAGAATCATCGCCCCATCGCTATCATTATTAAGCGTTATTTTTGTCATCGGTCTCATAAAGTTCAAGTATCCTCCGGAAGAAATCATTGTTCCTTTTGGTATTGTATATTTCTTTGTGCTGCCAACCTTCATTTTGTCACTAATGATACATCCCCCCAAATCAACTATTTCGCTGTTTGAATTATAAAGTTCAATCCACTCGTTATCGCCATCCGGTCCGACAGGAGATGGCATGAGCTCGGTAATCATAATCCCCGAGCAGCCATTGGAGAGTACATTTTCACTATCATCTTCCTCTTCACCTGAGGAAACAGAAGAAGGCTCGGTAATAACATTCTCGCTACCCGGAGTAGGAGTTGTTGTCCACTGCCATAACTTACTTTTCTCGTCATAAGCAAAACTCTGATCCATCCCAACTTTGTCGTATTTTGGCGTTTGAAACTTAATATTTACATGGTAGTAATCGAGAAATCTGGCGCCATCGCCCGGAGTATTGTTTAGGCTCAAAGTAGGTGAACCGTAAAATGCATAATATTTCTTCGCCTGAATTACCAGCGAATCTTTGATCGGATAGTAATGTGTTCCGCTCGAAATATCAGAAATAAAACAGCCCTGGATGTCAGTGTCATAATCGTTTTGATTATATAACTCTACCCACTCCTTGCCATCAGATGGATAGGGCATAATTTCGGTAATCTGAATCCCATCACAAGTCTTTTTAACTTCAGAATCTGCACGTACATAGCCTTCGCCAATCACAAAAAAGGAGCTCGAAAGCCCCCAAAATAAAAATAAACCCACCAACAAAAATTTAAACATAAGTATTTTAAATTATAATAATTTTTCCTGCTTTTTTAAAGCATCTTTTTTAACAATTTTTAGATGATCATAGGCGTGTGAGGTTGCTTTTCGTCCCCGTGGTGTCCGTTCCAGAAAGCCCATTTGTATCAAATACGGCTCGTAGACTTCCTCAATAGTATCAATCTCCTCATTCGTCGCGGCGGCAAGAGTATTTAAACCGACCGGACCGCCCTTGAACTTGTTGATAATGGTCTCAAGCAGCACTCTGTCCGTATTGTCCAAACCAAGTTCGTCCACTTCTAGCATTTCCAGAGCTTGACAAGCAATGTCTTCTGTAATCTCGCCACGACCCTTCACTTCGGCAAAATCACGTACACGTTTAAGCAATCTGTTGGCAATTCTAGGTGTTTTTCTCGCTCTTTTAGCTATCTCCCCGGAACCTTTTTCATCAATTTTAATTTTCAATATCTTAGCTGAACGGTTAATAATCTTTTTTATATCCTCCGGCTCGTAGAATTCCAATCTGTGAACGAGTCCAAATCGATCACGAAGAGGAGATGACAAAAGCCCCATGCGCGTTGTGGCGCCTATTATCGTAAACTTCGGTAAATCTAGCCGTACTGACCTCGCCGACGGGCCTTTGCCAATAATAATATCCAACACAAAATCTTCCATCGCCGAATAAAGTATTTCTTCCACAACTGTATTCAATCGATGGATTTCATCAATAAAGAGGATGTCGTTCTCTTGTAAATTTGTGAGAATAGAAGCCAAATCGCCGGCACGTTCTATCGCCGGACCACTTGTCGCCTTGATTGAAACGCCGATTTCATTGGCAATTACGCTCGAAAGCGTAGTTTTCCCAAGCCCCGGCGGACCGTATAGAAGCGCATGGTCAATCGGTTCTTTTCGTTTCTTTGCTGCCTCGATAGTGATTTTTAAGTTATCTTTGACCTGATTTTGCCCAATATATTCACTGAATCGCTTGGGTCGAAGTGTTTCCTCAAACTTCTCCTCGCCCTCAAACTCCTCCGAATCTAAAATGTGGTCTTTATCTAGCTTCATTTTTTAATTTCCTTCAGAGCGAACTTTAGTTTCTCCTCTGTTGTTTCT
>JAKANV010000035.1 GCA_021823605.1 bacterium
ACAGGATGCTGCTTAAATGTTAAAATCGTATTCATTTTGGAGTAGATTTTTCCATGAGGCAACGATTATTATTTCGAATAGATTCTTAGGTGAGGCAATAGGAGGTTACAAAATTTAAGATAAATTTAAGAAAATTAAACTATGCCCTAAAATGTTAAAAATTTAATCGAGTTTCCTTTTTCAGGAAATAGACAAACACGGGATTGATAGAAACATATAATGAAAAAGATACTCATTGTAGACGATGACAGCGAATTCAGAACGAGTCTTTCCTGCCTTTTAAAAGAGGCAGGTTATTATACTTGCACGGTACCGTCCGGTAAAAACGCAATAAAAAAGGTAACCTCGGAGAATTTCGATATTGCGATTGTAGATGTAATTATGCCGGGGATGAGTGGTATCAATACTCTCATAGAATTGCGGAGACTTAGTCCAAAGACACAAGTAATAATGATCACAGGGTTTCCGGCAATCGAAGACACCGTAGATGCCATAAAAAAGGGGGCATGTGATTATATATCCAAGCCGTTTAAAAGCGAAGAACTCTTTTTCAAAGTCAGACGTGCTATCGAAAAAGCAGGGATTGAACAATGTCAGGACAAACTGGACATCAATCAAACTTTGGATTCTTTAGTTAATCCTCTCCGAAGATATATTTTAAAATTAATCTCATCGAGAACAAATATGCGTTTAACGGAAATTACAAGGGGGCTTGATATCGCGGATCATACTAAGGTCATCTTCCACCTTAAACTGCTGAAAGAAGCAGGGATAATAGAGCAGGATAACGACGATAGGTCATATGCCCTAACACCGGAAGGTAAAAAGGTTTTAGACTGCCTTAGGATTATGGAAAATTATCTCTCAGAATAAATCTTCAAAGCCTATTTGTAAACTTTTCTTCACAAACTACTGAAGAAAACTTCTATTGAAATTTATCTCTTGCATAGTTTAATTTCCCACCAATGACATGCACCCGTGTTGTCTGTAGAGAAAGAGAATTCTAAGACGGGAAGGAGGTGAAAAAAGTTAAGAGTTTTTTTCGGTTCAAAATACACTTTACCCACCGCTGTTTAAACAAAAGTATACTGTTGGTAAAAAAGGAGGAATAGTGAAAAGGTTATTCTTTGTCGTCAGTATTTTATTTTTCCTGTTCGGGGGCGTTTGTATTGGTACGTCAGTCGCGGACCCTGGCACTAATCAACCAGTTGCACTTAGCTCACTCGTTCGCGTGGTGGTTGGGACCTCGGACCGTATGACGAGTGTTCTAACAACCGAAGCACAAAACTATACAATGGAAGGGCAAATCTTCTACCTGCTCGGACCAGATACAACAATTTCTGGAACGTCTCCGGTATACCGCTTGTATAACAATTACAATGACCACATGGACTCACTTTCAACGAATGAGGGAGGGTACGTTTCGGGGGGTACTCTCGGCAAAGGTTGGACAAGTTCCTCTGCTCAAGCAGGTGTATCGGCAGATGTCAGAGCGTATAAAGCATCCACAAACGACCACATGAATCATCACACATACGAATCTCTACCTGCAGGCTACACTGATGAGGGCACCATGATCTATGGCTTCCGCCGCTACAACAATACGGATACATCGCTGGTCGGCGTCTCTGGTGGCGGTATTACTGCTAATGCCAACCTTGTTGCAGGAGCTTCTGTCTGGGAATGGTGGTGGAATGGCAAACAGTTCCTCAATGACTACGATTGTGGTCGCCAACTCCAAGTTGCACTTCAAGTTCCATCGCTCTATTACGATACATCTGAATGTGGTGATCTAAACTATAACCAAAGTAATGAGCCATGGAAACGGCACGGATCACCAGTTGTAAGCTATTCTGCTTCTGTGGGCATTTTGCAGAGTAGTACAATTCCTCTTGATTACGGTAATCAGTATTCCAACCACTGGGGGACATCGCAGGATACGCCCAACCTATGGTTAAATTGGCGTTTGGGGAAAGAGATAACGTTGAACTTTAATGGTATGGGCCCAGTTGCTAAATTTAAGGCGAATGTAACCGCTGCCCAGACTGTGACTAATGAAGGCGTTCTCGAGTTTCCAATGATCTACCTACCGTCGAGTTTCAACCGTTTCTGGACGTATAATGCAGCTTCAAATTCGCTTACCGAGGTCACTTCATCAATGCCTGACGGCTGTAGCTCTGGCGCCCCAGGCTATACGTTCACTCCTAACTATGGTGGAGTTATCATTTCTGATTCCACGCAAGGTTATGCTATAGGAATCTACGCAGGGAACCGCTCTGTTGGTGGGGCGGCTAACTATTTCGCGATGTGGAAGTTTTGGTGTTCCGGAGACGGTAGCGGGCAGTACAAAAATGATACTTCAAAACTCGATGTGGTCTACGGCAATAGTGCCTCCATTCCCTCCGGTCAGAGCTCTTATACCTCTTATGTAATCAACGGCACGGTTCAAAATGTTGCCAATCGTATGGGGCAGCTCTATCTATCAGGTTATAAGTAAGTAGGATCTACAAGGGCAGGCCTCCGGCCTGCCCGATATTTTTAATGCGTGGCAATTTCTAAATCAGGATTCAGGGTTGGAATAGATTATTAGGATTGCTAAGTCTCAACACACCCTCAAAGAGGGTGGCTTGACGGTTGTGAGCCGTCTCAAAGACAGGCAATCCTAAAACCTTCTTGGACTTTGATAACCGTCAAGCTAATTTATTACTTAATACTGCAAGGTCAACCCTTGATAGTCTCACTGGTCAAACCAGTGGCTTACCTATCTTTGAGTTACATTTTTATATGGCTTGACAGGGTACCTTTTATCCTAACCCGTTTCTTTATAAGGGGATTTATTTCCCAGATATTGCCATAAGCTGCTGAACAGCTTCCCAGACCTTTTCAGGCCAGAGGAATTTAAGACATTTAAGGTCATATGGACACTGTTCAGGTTTTGCCTTGTAACAGGGAGCACAGGGCAGATCAACCCTGATACTGAGAGTCTTCTGTCCCAATGGATGCCATTCGTATGGCGATACATGGCCACTAAAGATAGCTAAAGTAGGTATACCTAAAAAACCTGTTATATGGCATGGCCCACTATCATTCCCAATAAATATGCTGCATTTCTGCACTATTGCAATAAACTCATCTATGGATGTCTCACCAGCTATTGATATAACATTATCCTTAGACCTTACCTGATTCAATATTTCTAATGCAGCCTTCTGATCTGTTTTCCCTCCAAAGATAATCATCTTAGCGTTAATCCTTTCAAAGATTATGTCCATTAAACGGGCAAAATATGGAATAGGCCATTGCTTTATAGCGTTTCCTACGCCGGGATGTATTCCAACTAAAAAACCTGCTTGTAATAGCGATGAGTATCTATCAGGGAATATAGTTTTATCTCTGAATTCAGGAACTTCTATCTTCTCTATCCCTCTGATATTCGATGGAATAGCGTTAACCAATTCACATAATTGTGATGTAATATGTGGTTTATTTTTTTGACCCGGGATATTTTCTATCAAGCGATTCAAATTTATACTTAATGATAACCACGCGGGCTCATTTCCGGTGCTGAATCCTGCTGTATATTTAGCACCTGATAATTTGAGCATGTCTCTTGTTTCGGGGTTCTTTCTTAAATCAATTGCCAAATCAAAATTATAGGACTTGAGTCTCCCACGCAACGACTCCAGTTCCTTTTTACCATGTCGTACACCTCTCTCTGATCTTTCATCAAAGAAATCGAAAGTTAAAACTTCATCTAAATCTGAAATCTTTTCTGTTATAGTTTTAGCCCAACTTCCTACAATCATTGTTATGTGGGCTTGAGGAAATTTATGTCTCAGAACCTTTATCGCTGGAAGACTGAGTATTACATCACCGATGTGGTCCAATTTTACAACTAAAATCTTTTTTATAGTTTCCGCAACTATTGTATCATTCTGGCGTATTTCAAGAGGATTATTTGCTAAACAACTCGGTTCGTGATGCTCTATCAGTATCATTCTCTTATTAATTGAGAAGTTATCTGAATCAAGGGTTAGATTTGGATTATAGTAAGTATCCCCTCTCTCCAGTAACGGTCTCCATCGCTCCCAGAACTGATTGACATCCTCTAATACGTTAGCTGGCCCCCTCGTTGTTAACTCTTTATGGAACAGGAGTGCAAACGGAGTCCATACTACAGAATAGCCTGATTTGATTGCCCGAAGGCAGAAATCAACATCATTACATTCAACCCTGAATTTTTCATCCAGTCCTCCAAGCTTATTGAATACCTGCCTTGAAACCATTACACAAGCGAATGTTACTGCAGAACAATTTCTATTTATTTCGAGTAGTCCGCAGTAACCGGTAGAATTCATAGGGAAAAAACGGAATGCATGTCTTGCACCTCCACCATAATCTACAAGAAGTATCCCACCGTGTTGTACACCTTCATTATGATAGAGCAATTTTGCACCTACTACTCCGACTTCCAGGCGCTGTGCATGTTCGAGCATCGATTCTATCCAATCCGGAGTGATAACTTCAGTATCGTCATTAAGAAAGATAAAATATTCTCCTTCCGCCTTTTTTACGGCTATATTATTGATGCGCGAATAATTAAACTTTTCTTTGTATTCGATAAAACGTACCTGTGCAGAAGGCATTATCCTTTCAAAATCTTTTACAGGAAGTTTTCCTTTACTATTATCTATAAGCATAATTTCATAATTTTTATATGTACTTTTTTCGACTATTGAACCAAGGCACGTCTTTAAGAAATCAGGTTTGCTATAAGCAGTGGGGATGATAATACTTACTTTAGGGTTACCTATAATTTCTCTTTTAATTCTATATGAACCAACCCTGTTCAAAGGGACAACTTCTCCCCTGATTCCACGACGGGTTAATGCCTCTTTAATAACTTTTTCCTCTATATCAGGAGAACGTTCATCCTTATTGCCTTTTGTGTAAAGAATCGAGGAAAGATGGCCGATATTTTGTGTGAGTTCGGCAACTTTAAGTAATAAATCATATATTCCTTCAGGTGAATAACCGTACGATAAGCCTCCTAATTTATCAAATAACTCCTTCTTTAAAAAGAAAAATCCTCCGATATAATTCATGCTTAAAAGCAGATCAGGAGACCAGTCAGGTTTGAAGAAAGGGTTTTGCCTTCGTCTCTCTACCAGAACATCCTCATCTGTATAAATGAGTTCAAGACCTTTTCCCATATTTATTTTTTTCACCATCTCAAAAAGTGCATCAGGCATTAGCAGATCCCCAGAATAGAGAAAGCATAAAAAATCACAATTGATACCAGATAAAGACCTATTAATTTCATCAGAAGTATAAATTTTCAGTTTATTATTATCGATTAACGGCTTAAGTTCTTTTAAAACCTCTTCAGGCATATCTTGTTCACAAAAAAGCGCTATATTCCAAGAAGGATAAGTTTGCGCTTTAATCGAATCTATAGAATCAAATAGCAAAGAATATTCTGATTTTGTTACCTTTAAAGCAACAGTAATTAATGGTTTTACTGAAAAGTTCTTATATATATCTCTCATCCAAAGGAGTGTTTCTTCTGTAGGCCTTATTTTTGCCAGATAATTTCTATAAGAATTCCTGCCATCAACAGATTGAATAACTTCTGCGCTCTTCCCATCAGTAGTTATTGCTTTAATATAAACGGAATGGCTTCCTTGAAAAGAATTATTATTCTGTAAAACTGTATGGAAAAAGAAACCGGAGTTCAAGCTATTTTTTACTGCAGAAAAAATACTCTGTATATCTGTTCTCGGCAAACCGTATAATGCATTGCCTAAAAATACGCCGTCACAATAAACCTCGACTCTGTCTATCCCCTCTTTAGATATTGCCCATCCAGAAACTTCTAATACATCTGAGAATATTAAAGCATCGTCACAATTAACTGCCGCAGACGTAACGGTACCTTCCCTTAACTTTTGTTCTACCTTTTCTTCGATAAGAGCAGGTTCATAATTCCTATAATGGTGAATAAAATTTCTTAAATTTTGTCTGCTCAGTTTTTTAAAAAAAATTGTTGGATGCAGAATTGCTTTGACGGTAATTTTAGCAATCAATCTCCTCACCGTATTTTGAGGGAATAAAATTTCCTTTACCTTGTAATAGATTGATAAAAACCTCCAACCTTGCGAATTATAAATACTATTTAACGTTGCATCTCTTTCCTCAAGGTTTTTAATACGAATATTTTTTTCCTTTATGATTTTTTCGAGATTCTCAACATAAGCATTCTTCTCTTTGATAGAGATCTCAAGATTACGCATATAGACATCGTTATTGAACGCATCTATTTTCTCAATAATATTCTCTGATTTTTTAGATAAAAATTCTTTCAGTCCATATGGGATGTCAGCTTTATCTATTTTAGTCAGCATAAATATGTGTTGTAAGACGTCAAAATCACTGACATTATTTGAAACAAAATAATAAATTAACGGATATTTATTCGTTATGTCATTCACGTATTGAGAGATACGTCGTGTGTTCCCTATGTGCTGTAGATCAAATTGAAAATCCAATTCTGAGAAGGATTCATTAATGGAAAAAATCCACTCTCCAAAAGACCTTTTAGTAAAAAACCGTAAATGGGTATTGTCCAGAATGCCGTATTCTGAGTAATTAAACCTTCCTTCAAGGAGATTCAAGATGATGTCAATATGTGATATATTTGGGATGCTAACAAGAACATGGCCATTGAACTTCAATTTGTCAGCCACAAATGTTATTAAATTTGATGGCTTCTTTAAATGCTCTAATATATCGGAGCATATTATAAAGTCAAATTTTATTTTTAACCTTTTAAATAAGTAAAAATTTCATTCATACATTCATTTGGAACTTTTGAAATATAATTTGATTTATCATTTATTTTTGTTATACTTGTTTTAGGTATGACCTTTTCATAGTCCGGGTACTTTCCTTCTATTAGTCTTCCTACTATGGTTGCCCCCACTGTTTCCAAGATTGCTTGGTTTCCCTTGTCATACACG
>JAKANV010000036.1 GCA_021823605.1 bacterium
GCAATATTCCTAACTGCTGCCTCCCGTAGGAGTCTGGGCCGTGTCTCAGTCCCAGTGTGGCTGGTCAACCTCTCGATCCAGCTACCCGTCGTCGCCTTGGTAAGCCATTACCTTACCAACTAGCTGATAGGACATAGGTTCCTCCTTTTCCGCCGGAGCTTTACCCCGAAGGGACTATCAGGTATTATTCCACCTTTCGATGGGTTATCCCTGAGAAAAGGGTAGATACCAATGTATTACTCACCCGTTCGCCATGCGCCCGAAGCGCATTCGACTTGCATGTTTTAGGCACGCCGCCAGCGTTCATCCTGAGCCAGGATCAAACTCTCCAAAAAGTTTGATTTAGTTTCTCCCCAAAAGGAGAAGCTCTAAATTATTTTATGAGTAAAAAATACTCAAGATTTACATTGACGTGATTTTAAAATTCTCTCTACTTTTCGATTTTCAAGGTCCTTTTTCGAACCGCATTTTAGAGCACAAAATTAACATTCCTCTGTTATCCCGCCTCCAGGATCTACCAGATTTGTTACCCCTCCTTCGTTTGTACTTCAAATGCTTTAAATATATTAATAGAAAATGCGTTCGAAGTCAAGCAAAAAGAATTTTAATGTTTACGGAGTTACGAAAAAAATATTATAATATAACTATAAATTAAGGAGACAACCATGGGAGCAGAAATGGGACCGAGTCCTGAAGAAATGTATAGCCAACATAAAGAAAACGCAGAAAATGTCAAAGATTTAAAAGATATCCAAGATAATAAACTCAAGGGAAGAGGTGACTACGGAGAAGAGAACCAGTTAAATTTATCTGAGGGAGTTCGCAAGCATATGGGAGCTGCTGTCGAAAGCGCAAACAAGGATTTAGAAGAACATGTGCAGGCAGCAAAAGAAGTAAAAGATGAAAATTTAGAGGAGCTCAGATACCAAGCTAAAACTGATATGGACGCTGAAATGACCGAGCGTACCGAACGAAATATATCAGATGAAGAAATTTTCACTAAAGCCCAGGAGATGCTTCCAAGACTCAGCGCAGGAATAGCAGCAGAATATATTCATACTCCCCGAGAATTTAAAAAGTATTACCCGGGTTATGGTGATGCAGATGTGGTCAAACTTGGAGAGGAACTAAATAGGCTCTACGAAGAAGCGTAGCTTATCAATCTCCATCATTTCTTCTTCAGCCATTTCTCTTTACGGGCTTTCTGGGCAAACTTGAGCTGTTCTTTTTTTGTAACTTTTAAGAAATAAATTAGCAGCCAACCATTTGCGATAATGAAGAGAATAATTATTAGAAATGTAATCACCCTAGCACCGACAATCGGCAAATTCTGCGAACGGGCGAAAACGGACGTTAGACCTAAGAGGCCAAAAAACAAATATGTCCAGAAAAACATTTTCTGGAAAGACTTCTTTGCTTTGTAATCTTCCTGCCTTTTGAAAAGCATGCTGACCAAGAAAGCCAAAAATACGAATATCCCAAAAAACGGCAGGTACACGTACCAATACTTAAACTTCTCATTTGTGGAGAAAAGATAGTTCACAGACAAAAGTTTACTAAAAAAGTCCATTCTTATTCGCTGTCTTTCGGTTCTTCATCTTCACCAAAGAAATCAAGGTCATCACTGCAACTAGAGCATACTGATTCTCCACCTTCTTTGACCATTAGATTGCCGCATTTTGGGCAAAGCTCCTGGCCTTCCCCTTCTTGATTTTCCTCGGGTTTTTTATCTTTATCGTTCATCATAGAAATTATATGACAAAATCTCTATGTCAGCAAGTAAATTACGCGTCAAAAAAGACCCGATTTCTCAGGTCTTTTTTTAGAATTTCTGGTTACTACTTTTTGCCGTTAGACTTTTCTGGACTTTGTGAGTAGAAGAGATATCCGCCGATACCAGCTAGGATTAAGAGGAATATAATTCCCCAAAGCGGTATATTCTTCTTGTCTTTTGTCTCTGTCTTCTGATTGTTGTCATCCGGTTTTTGTTCGTCTTTCTTAATGGTCGTGTCGGCCTTAACTTCACCCTGGTCAGAGCTTGAGCCGCCGAACTGTTCATCAACAACCGGAGTCGTTGCTACAGCAGTCACTACTGTGGAAGTAGGAGGAATCACAGGTGAGAGAACTAGGTTGTTAATTCCAAAACTACCACTAGGATCCATTGTATAGTTACCTGCCAAGTCAGTACCTTCAGCATCAAAGTTTACGGTCTTTTTACCAACAAAGTCTCCAATGTTGTAAATATATTCATATTTTCCAGCAACGTTTATATTGCTACTGTCTAAGTAGACAACAAGTGGATCTTCCAGGTCATGAATCGTTAACTTTAGTTCCCAAGTACCACCAAGTGCATGGACTTCTCTCCCACCAGTTGAAATACTGGTAGCCGGTTGAGGAGCTAGGGGTCCATCAACTCCAACAGTAATCTTGACTGTTTTAACTCCCGGTCCTGCAACTATCGGGTCTGTAGCTAAGGTGAAGTCTGGAAGTGTTTGATCAATCGTAAAGTGTACAACTGTTTCGTTTCCTGCTGCATCTGTGACTGTAAGGATATAAACTCCGTCATTATGGACTGGCTTACCACTTTCCCATGTTGGTGCAATACCGCCATTTAGCGATAAGTGACCGGTTCCTTCTGTGAATATAGGTGTCACATCGACGTTATAAATATGACCATCTTCCACACCAGTAACAACAGGTGGGGTAACATCACTTAGACTGTTTAGTGATTTTGGAGTTCCCATTTCTGTTGCTTCAGCATCAAACCCTACTGATGTTGTAGCCGTATGCCAACTTGTAGCTAGCGTTCCGTCTGCAATAACCCGATTTCTTTCCATAGATTTTTTAACAATACCATTTTCACCAGCCAGTGGAACACCTGAACCATCATCGGCAGTATCAATGATATTATCAGTATCATCATATAAGGTATATTGGGCGCCAGAGTTGGATAGTGATAAACTAGAATCAACCATGTCTGGTGTTACATTTAATGTAGAACTTTCGCTATTAGCAGCATAGTTTGCAATTAGAAAATAACCATGAGCAGGAATTATACCATCTGATATTGTAAGGTCACTACCACTGGTGGCTGCTCCCTCAATTCTCCAATCAGTTATATCAATAGAACTCGCGGTAGTGTTATAAAGTTCAATCCATTCATCATTTGATGATGCTGTTGACCCTGCCCATGCAATTTCGTTAATTACAACTTCATGAGAACCAGTCGTACTAACACTAGCAAATGTTTTTGCCGGCAAAGCGGCAAGTCCTAGAACCGGTTGCAATGCCAACATCACAACTGCGAACAGTGTGATTTTTTTCTTTAGATTTTTTAATGTTTCTTTCAATTTATTCATTTTTTCTTACTCTCTTAGTCCCTCCGGTTTGTATGATTTGAAAATTTATTTATAAAGTTTTTTGATTAGGATATTTGGAATGAGACCTGGCTCTATAAATACTAAAGCCGATCACCCTTCCTCCAGTAGTCAAATGTCAAAAGACAAAACAAACTCGAGGAAACGTGATCGGTTTCACCACTAGCTCGGCAGAATATGCTTATATATAAGCTAAATTTATATTCTGCACATCCCATAGACACCTGTGACCAATGCATGTATAGACTGCGAACGGCGCCCCCATAGGATAAGAGCATCACTTTCCAAATACTTTTTTACTTTTTGTGTTTACCTACTTTTGATTTTTGTTTCTGTCTCCCTTGCACTTAAAAAGCACAAAGAATTACGTAAAAAAATAATATCAGGACATAAGAAAAAAGTCAACAATTATCCTTATCTCTTTTTTGGTTTAATTTGAGTTCTTTTAAACCCTGCTCCAGCGCCTTTTGCCGCCGTCTTTACAGCAGTCTTTTTGAACTGAATATTTCCTTTTGGTTTTGTGGGTTTCTTGGCGACAACTTTTTTACCCGTCGAGGAGGGCTTTGCAACCGGCTTGGATTTCGGCTTTTTGGGGACAGGGACTTTTTTAGCAATTGGTTTTGGTTTTTTCTTCTCCTGTTTGACCACTTTTTTCTGGACCGGTTTCACAAATTTTGGAGCCAGCTTTTTTACGGGTTTGGGCTCCTCTTCAATTTGTTTAGAGGTAGTGGCAGAATCCTGAGGTTGGGTTTCATCAAGCGGTATCTGCTGCTGTTTATCATCAATTTCGGTCTCGGCGATACAAGCTACTGATGCAACTCTATCACTCTCATCAATTCTCATAATTCTCACACCTTGTGTAGCTCTGCCAATCTTTGATACTGTAGCTAGCGGCGTGCGGATAATAACGCCATTTCTCGAAACAACAACGAGGTCGTCCTTATCACTTGAAATCACGCGGACATCGACTGTTCTACCAGTTTTCTTAGTCACAACACCCGCCTTTATACCTATGCCTCCGCGTCTGTGAGATGTGAATTGCTCAAGCTTTGTTCGTTTTCCATAACCATTTTCCATGACCACTAGAAGCTCACCGTCAGGCGTAACCGGATCCATGCCGACTACTTCATCGTCGCCTTTTAATCTGATGCCGCGAACACCACGAGCAGCTCTGCCCATCGGTCGAACATCTTTCTCGTTAAATCGGATGGCCAATGAATTCTTAGTTGCCAAAATAATGTCGCTGGCTCCATCGGTCATCTTCACCCATTTAAGCTCGTCGTTTTTATCAAGACCAATGGCGATAATCCCGGTCTTTCGGATATTTAGGAAGTTATCAAGCGCAGTCTTTTTAATCGTGCCCTTCTTCGTCGCCATCATCAGATACTTACCTTCTTTCTCATCCGGCACATTAATAATCGCTGTCACCACTTCCTCCGGCGCAAGCTGAAGAACATTCACTATCGGTTGACCTTTAGCAATTCTGGAAGCTGCGGGAAGTTCATAGACTAGAGTCTGGAAAACGCGGCCTTTGTTTGTAAAAAAGAGGATATTGTCATGATTTTTCGTAAATATCATATGAGTGACCAAATCTTCCTCTTTGGTTTTCATACCAACAACGCCCTTGCCTCCACGATGCTGAACTCGATAAGTGGAAACCGGAATTCTTTTCACATAGTTTCCCTTTGTCATAGTCACAATCACTTCTTCATTTGGTATCAGATCTTTGTCAGAAAACTCACCAATACCGGTTTTTACAACTTTCGTTCGTCTTTCATCACCATACTTTTCTTTCATCTCTTGAAGCTCGTCTTTAATAATTCCGTAAATTTTCTTTGGATGAGCCAGAATATCTTCAAGTTCTGCAATTAATTTCTTTAAGGCGTCATATTCATCTTGGATCTTTTGTCTTTCAAGCCCAGCAAGAGTCTGGAGTCGCATGTCTAGAATCGCCTGCGCCTGAATCTCCGTTAGTTTGAACTTCTTCATCAAGTTAACTTTGGCAACTTCTTTGTCTTTTGATTTTTTAATCGTTTCAATAACCGCATCTATGTTTTTGAGTGCGATTAAAAGCCCTTCCAGGATGTGCGCCCGTGCCTTTGCCTTAGCCAGCTCGAACTCGGTTCGGCGAGTCACAACACCAAATCTATGTTTTATGAACTCTTCCAAGACATTTTTGAGAGTCAGCGTTCTTGGCTGAATGCCATCAACAAGAGCGATCATATTCACGTGAAAGGCATCTTGCAGGTGAGTCATCTTATATAGCTGGTTTAATATCTTGTTCGGATGTGCATCTTTTTTCAGCTCCACAACTACGCGAATACCCTTACGATCTGACTCATCACGAAGGTCGCTTATACCCAATATTTTCTTATCCTTAACGAGGTCTGCAATTTTCTCAATCATTGACGCTTTGTTCACCTGATAAGGCACCTCGGTAACTACTATTCTAAAACCGCCCTTTTTCTTTTCTTCAATTTCAGCCACCGCACGAATCACAATCTTCCCCCGCCCTGTCGCATAGGCATTTTTTATATCATCAGCATTGTAAATAATACCGCCCGTCGGGAAGTCCGGACCTTTGACGTATTGGATTAAATCCTCAATAGTCGCATCAGGATTGTCTATGAGCTCGGTGGTGGCATCGACAAGTTCTCCTAGATTATGGGGCGGAATAGCCGTTGCCATACCGACAGCAATACCGATTTGTCCATTCAAGAGCAGATTTGGCAATTTCGCCGGCAAAACTTGTGGTTCTTTTTGCGATCCGTCATAGTTGGGAACGAAATCAACCGTATCCTTATCAATATCCGCCAACAGTTCTTCGGAAACCTTAGTCATTTTTGCTTCAGTATAACGATAGGCAGCTGCCGAGTCGCCATCCATAGACCCGAAGTTTCCTTGTCCGTCTACGAGCAGATATCTGGTACTCCACTCCTGAGCCATTCTAACCATACTGTCATAAACAGCCGTATCGCCATGAGGGTGATATTTACCCAAAACTTCACCGACTATGTTTGCCGATTTCTTATATCTGGCGGTAGAGCGAACTCCAAGCTTGTCCATGGCATACAAAATCCTTCGGTGTACAGGCTTCAAACCATCGCGAACATCAGGAAGCGCACGAGCTACAATCACGCTCATTGCATAGTCAAGATAACTCTCCTGCATCTCATCGTTGATGTCACGAGCCTCAATTTTTCCTATTTGATTCAAATCTCTTATTTCTTCGTCTGCCATTATATTTCTTCTCTTTCAATAATCTTAAAATATAAGTTATCTTCCTCTATCCTAAATGTTTTTTTAATGAATTCCTTTAGCTTATTAAAATCAAATTTCTTACAACTAAAAATATCCAAACAAAACTGATTATTCCCCTTAAAGGTATGTATTGAAATGTGCGAAAAATCTATAATTGCAAATGCAGATAATCCCGGATTCTGTGGAACACCATCTGCAACCGCAGGTCCAAAAATAATTCTCATGTCAATCAACCTTGCTATCTCCTTAATTAACTCGACAATAAATTCTTTATCATCTAACTCTTTTTGAACCTTCGCATCTATAATTAACTGATATCTACTTCGCA
>JAKANV010000037.1 GCA_021823605.1 bacterium
ATGCCCCCAACCAGTGGTATTGGTTTTGGAATTGACAGGCTATGTATGTTGCTTACTAATCAGCCCTCCATTCAGGATGTATTGTTATTTCCTCAGATGCGCCCGGAGCGTGAATAAGATTGAATTTTCTTCCGCTTTTATCATCGCTTTTTTTAAATCTAAATACTGTTATGCTTTAAACTGAAATCGTATAAACACAAAACATTGGCATGAAATGGATAACCCGTGAACGACCAAAGATTGACCGCATAGCTTGTCCCTGGCTGATGAAGGTGGCTCCAGAGACTGTTTCGTGGTTTTATAAACCTGATTATGGAGTTGGCTATATTTTTGTTTGGCGTTCTTATGTTGAAACCAATACTGCTAAATCTTTTATTTAAAATGCCATCTTTTAAAGTTTGATTGAACATCAAAGAATTTTTAGCCATGTAACTATCTTTGGTGTTTACTACTGTTCCATAAAAGAAATAGCTATAGTTATTTGACCACTGACTATTTTTTGCTAGATTTTGAAAAATGTCATTTGAAATTCTACCTTGAGAAACAAATTCACTCGATAAAGTTGCTGCAAAGTCATTTAGGTTGCTACTCATAGTAAGTTTGTTTAGCCCGTTTTTCTCTCTTTCTTGGTTTATAAGAATAAGTATATTTTCGCTACTCAGCTGTGAATATAGTTGATTATTTTTTAATTCAAAATTAGGTTGCTCATTAGTTCGGGTATTATTAACTTTTTTGGCAGGCTGAAAATAAGTTGTATAACCAATAATAGAGGCAGCTATTAAAATTATAACAATAGCCGCGAAAAGGGGAGTCTTAATCAATTTTTTTATTTTCTTTAGAAACTTTGAGATCATATCATGCCCTTATAATAGTTTACAGATTATACTCTAATGTTAATTTTTTGTCTATGTTAAAGAAATAATTCCTCAACCCCACCGCCTTAGATTTTTGTATACTTGTTTCGGCTTTTGATCTTCTCTACAATTAGGAAAAGGAGAAAATATGGAATTTCACGGAATTATAGTAAATCAAAGTCTTAAAAACGAGGATAAGATTAAGGAATGGGAAGTCATTGGCAAAAAAGGGGAGGGAGATGGCTGGATTTTGTATAAAATCAGGGTCGATGAGAACAAACTCCAGGATTTGATGAAAGAAGTCCAAGAAAGCATGATTGACGGTCCTTGGTATGCTCATTTTTATAATGAAGACGGAAGTAAAGTTTTAGTTGTTTTTAAAAGCAAAATTGTTGATATAACTGACTTGGATGAAATTGACCGAATTGCACAAGAGTTAAAAATTCCCTTGGAACAAATGGACTTTGCCCCTCGAAATTTCCAAGAAGAAACTTACTAAATTCTCAACCCAAATCCTGATTTTTTAAATCCAGCAAGTGGTGGTATTGCCATTCTCGTTCTTTAATAATGTCGCCTTTTGCTCTGTGGATTGCCTGAAGGCCGTAGATAGCGGCGCCGATGGCGTGAGTCTTCACATGTGCGGTTGCTACCGCCTGACCTGCGGCACGGGCGGCAGAGCGGGCGGGGCTGTCACCTGCGACTTCCCGAGCGGCAGCATGAGAGTCGAGGGAGGCTTTTCGGATGACGCTCATACTGAACTCTCCTGTGTCTATCCATTTCTGAAGTGTCTCAAGTGCTTTTCTAGGCCGTTTATCGCGAGGATTTTCATCTTCAAAGTAAGGCAAAACACGCTCGGCGCAGTCGATAGCCCAGCGGGCTAGAATCTTCTGGTCAGTTTGACTCACAATATCTAAAAAATATTCTTTCTGCTCAGCTAATGAAAATTTCCCACTCATATTTTAATTATACATTAAATTTTGGCTAAATCAGCAAGTGCTGGTATTGTGTATACCTTCTTAAATCTATTGAAAACTTTTTAAGAAAGTTGTATAATATTCGTCACATTCAACTGCATACAACCGGAGGATGAGATGAATATAAATGCAATCAGAATGAGCACTCTGATACTTGGCATTCCATTGCCGAGACAAGAGCTCAGGGGAGCGCTGAACCTTCTCTACGAAGGAGATAAGTCTCCGGCCAAACTCGAGGAGTTCATTGCGGGGATCGAAAAATCCCTGGATGAAACCGGACTCGGCTACGGCAAATACAAAGAAATGCCGGAGAAGGACAACATCTTCGTGATGAGGCTCGACGACGGAGATGTGGGGCTCAAGGTCGGGACCAGCTGTGACACGAACGAAGATCATGACGAGATGCGACTGGCACGCCTGCTCGGGGTTAAAAGGGGGATTTCCTTGATTCGCCTCGGGGTTGAGATTGATATGGATCTCTACGAGTACCATATCGATATGGACGAGCTTCTTGACTGCCTTAGGCCTGTTGCGAGGATTGTGAAGACGGGAGAGGAGGTGGCCGAAGAGGTTCTCTATGACAAGAGCGAGAAATGTCGTCCTGACCCCGTCATCCTAAGCGTCTATGACCACTTTTTCCTGACCCTGGATTTTGACCTCTTCAGTGGGAGGATAATTTCACATCTCCGCGAAGATTATGGCGAAGAAGCGGCATGGCGGCGAGAAGGTTCCACCCTGATATTACCACGGGAAATACCAGCTGATTCTGGATCGGTTTTCCTCCTAAACCTTCGGGCACTTCAGGGGGCCGGCGACAACGTGGAAGATGTCAGGAAGTCTCTTTTCGCGGCATACGGAATGCCTCTCCGAGGCGAGAAGAGGGAGCAGATGATTTCTAAAGCAAATGAGATCTACCTGTCTCTGATGTCTCTCGTTTGAGGAAAAAATGGGGTTGGGCCAGCTGGCCCAACCCCTGACCGAAATTTCGGTCTTTTTTTATTTCCCAACCCCACCGCCTTAGATTTTGTGCTATAATATATAGGCATTGTACATTGAGAGGGCTTTTTGAGCCTCTTTTTATTTCACCAAGGGAGGTGAAAAAGATGGAAAGGCTTGGGGTAGATCTTGGGGGAGTGATTATCCCCAGAATTTTCGACGGTCAGCCGCTTTCTTTCTTCCGGGAGAATAGGACAGGCTTTCTGAGCATTCGCCCGATCGAGTTTTCGATAGAGGCGCTCGGACTACTAAACATGGGTAGGTTTCCGGGTGCAGTGTTTCTGATTATCGCGGCCTCTGAGGGCGTTGAGAAGAAGAGCCGGGAATGGTTAGATCACTGGAATTTCCAGAGGAGGACAGGGATACCGGAAAGTCGTATATATTTCTGTCGGAAGGGCTCAATGAAAGCGGAGATAGCCAGAGAGATAGGGATAAGCCGGATGGTGGATGACAAGATTGATAATCTTGCTCCAATGAATTTCCTAGAGCATCGCTATCTGTTCAATCCTCGGGAGGAAGAAACCCGTTTTATTGAGGATTTTCTGACTTCGGTTACGGTCAGTTATACTTGGCCGCAGCTCTTCTGGCAAATCCTGCGTTAAACGAGTTTTCCAGTTCTCTCTAAAAACTGGTTTTTTTATTGAATGAGCAAAAGCAACAGACCATTTTGTGGTATTATTGGAGCATGGAAAAAGTATTAGAAAAGATAATCAAAGAATCTATTAGCTATAGTGATAGTAAGGGTGATCAAAAAGACTTCTATACTATGGCTGAATATGCAGCTAAGACGCCAAAGTTAGAGGAGCAGCCTACTTTCCTGGAAATAGGCACTCGTGGAGGCGGGTCTGCGCTTGCCCTGCTTAAGATTATAAAAACGCTGGGCCTAGACACTACCCTTGTGACCGTGGATCCATATGGAGATAAGCCGTATGACGGTAAACCATGGAAATATGGAGATAAGCTCTACACTCAAATGAAGAAAGTTCTGGCTCCATATGGTAACCATATTCACTACCAAATGACTTCTGAAGACTTTATAAACATTATTGATACGGTTCACTATTGGTTCAAGGGGAAGGAAAGAATGTTTAGCGAGTTTAGTTTCATTCTTCTTGATGGGAGCCATTTGCCGAAAACTGTGATATTTGAATATAAAAGACTGTTGCCCAAGCTTATAAAAGGGGGATATATAGTAATAGATAATACAAATTTCTATGGTAAAGAAGTGCAAAAACACTTTCAGGGTAGCACTGATAAAACAGTAGAAGTTATAAATACAAAAGACCAAACGATTATTAGAAAGCTGTGATATTAAACGTTTTGAATAAATAATTTGTTCTAATGGATGTAAAAAAGGAAATAAAAAAGTTACCGACGAGTTCGGGGGTTTATATATATCGAAACTCGAAGGGAAAAATCATTTATATTGGCAAGGCGGTCTCAATTCGTCACCGCGTGAGCCAGTACTTTCAGGATTCAAGGAATTTAGACGATAAAACACAAAGATTAGTTCCTGAAATAGCCAAAATTGAGCACATAAAGACCGGTTCTGAGGTTGAGGCACTGATTCTGGAAGCTGAGCTCATAAAACGCTATAAACCAAGGTTTAATATCGTTTGGCGTGATGACAAAAACTACATTTATATCAAGATTACAGCCGAGGATTATCCGCAAGTGAGCTTAGTGAGGCAAATAGTGGACGATAAAGCGAGGTATATCGGTCCGTTTGTGAGTGCGGGAGCTGTTCGAGGATTGCTTAGGTATATCCGAAGAATATTTATGTTCAGACATTGCGAAAATCTACCGCAGAAGGTGTGTCTGCAATATTCGATTGGAAACTGTTCAGGACCCTGTGAGAAATACATTACGAAGGCGGAGTATAACAAAAATATCCGCCAGATGGTGAAGCTTTTTCAGGGTAAAACGAAGGAAATCGAAAGGGAATTTACTCGAGAAATGAAAGCAGCGGCTAAAAATGAGGACTTTGAGAGAGCGGCGCTGTATAGAAACAGACTTATATGGCTGAAGAAGATTAAAACTATAGAGCTGGAAAAAGAAGAGCATGACCTCGGGCGGGATAAAGGATTAGCCGGACTTCGCGATGCACTGAACTTAGGGGCGATTCCTAAGCGGATAGAGTGCTACGACATTTCTAATATTTTTGGCAAGGCGGCTGTGGGATCGATGGTAGTTTTTATAGATGGACTGCCGGAAAAGAACCATTACCGTAGGTTTGAGATAAAAACAGTAGATAGGATTTCAGACACGGATATGATTTATGAAGTGCTTTCGAGAAGATTTCGTAAGTTTACCGGCAAACCCGATGAGTCATTCTTGCAAATACCCGATTTAATAATTATTGACGGAGGGAAGGGGCAGTTGTCGGCGGCAGAGAAGGCACTAGCTCAAAACGGCTTGAAACTTAATGTTGTGGGGCTTGCAAAGAAAAGGGAAGAAATATTTAGGAAGAATGAGACGTTTGAAAAATATAATTTTCCGGAAGGGTCGGAAAGTTTGTATCTCGTGCAGCGGATTCGTGATGAGGCGCATCGTTTTGCCATTACATATCATAGGAGCAAGAGGGGGAAGGAAATGGCCGCAAGTAACCTTGATGTTGTGGACGGAATAGGCCCAAAGACAAAGAAAGTGCTTCTCAAAACTTTCGGTTCGGTAGAAAATATCAGAAATACTTCAGTTGAAGATTTGGCGAAAGTTGTCGGAGAAAAGTTAGCGAAGAAAATAAAGGAAACTTTATGAAAAAAGATTGGGAAGAAGAGGAAGAGAAGTTGAAAAAAGCCCGGAAACGGAAGAGCGATAAGGCAAAGAAAATGAGAGTTTCGGGCAAAGGCGTTTTTAATATCCAAAAAGAGCTCAAAAAGAAGAAATAAACATCAGATTTACTTATCTGCTAAATTCTGATAAAATTACACTCATGCAAAAAGAGATTATGACAGGCATTATTATAGTTTCTGCGGTGGTACTGATTGTTTCAGTATTACTCCAGAAGAAGGATGGCGGACTTGGTGCCACATTTGGCGGTTCAAGTGGAGCCTATATGAAGAAAAGAGGCGCAGAAAAAGCCGTTTTCTTTCTCACAATTATTTCCGCAATTGTTTTCTGCGGCACTACTTTGCTCACTCTCGTTCTAAAATAGACAGATGAAACTAAAAAGACTATATCTCAGATACTCACTAAATTTCCAAAAGTTTAAGATAAAAGCGAGAAATCTAGAAGCGGAGGATTTCCAGAAAGCTTATCTCATTATTTCGAGACGTCTTTATAGAGTAGTCCATCTTCGTAATTTGGTGATTTTCTGCGTGGCTTTCATTATCCTGGTTTTCTCAATGTTTATATCCTCTTTCCAAACTATCGAGGCTTTTTATAGTAAGGACAAGCCACAATCTGGTGGCATCTATGCTGAAGGAAATTTGGGCAAGTTCTCAAGACTTAACCCGCTCTATTCACAGACAAATCCCAATGATGAAGACGCGGTAAATCTGATTTTCAGCGGGCTGATGAAAAGGGGCAAAGACAGAGGGTTGAAGCCGGATTTGGCTAGCAAATGGGCTCTGTCTGAAGATAAAAAGACTTACACCTTTGAACTAAAAAAGGGAATAAAGTGGCAAGATGGGGTTGAGTTCACACCTGACGATATTATTTTCACTATCCAGCTTATACAGAATTCAGACGCAAGAAGTTCTTTGTATGAAGCCTGGAAAGGCGTGAAGGCATAAAAAACCGCAAACGGAGCCAAGTATATATTAACGTAATCGGCAGAATC
>JAKANV010000038.1 GCA_021823605.1 bacterium
TCCTTATCTCCCGACCAGTGTCAAGTTCTTTATCAAAAGATAGAAAACTTGACTTTGGTAGATAAAAACTATCATGTATTGTGTCTACGAAAGGATACAGAATGGACGGAAAACACGCGGGTGGTATCTGTAGCTCATGTGGCACAGAATATGGAAATGCCACAAAAGACAACTGGGGCAATATCCACTTCAACAAGTGTTATAACTGCCTTGGAGAGGAGTATAAGCCTCGCAAGCGAGGGATCTTCATAAGGATTTTCTATTGGCCCCTAGGGTTTATTGATGCCTAACTGATGGGTCATTAAGTCAAATAGACGGGAGGGATTATGTCAATAAAAGGCAGAATCACCAAAAAGAAAGGCCCAAAAGCAAGGAAAAAGAAGCGCAGGAAACCGAAAACCCCGTTTGACGCGAACAAGGTGCTCGCGGAATGTAAGGATATACAAGCCGCAAAAGAGCACTGAAGCATCGTACCAGTTTTTTTTCCGTGTTTTCTAAAGGGCCGGTTTTGCTCCGGTCCTTTTACTTTGTCTACTTGTTTTGAAACATTAATTCACTTATCATTAGGCCATGGATACGAATATTGTTTTAATTTTAGCAGGACTTATCATTGCCGGATTTGTGGCGATTGCTGTTTTTATTAACAAAAAAATGGAATCTTTGAGAGGCAAAGATGATGGACTTGAGAGATTGCACGAGAGGATGGACAAACAATTTGAGTCCAGCACGAAAATCATTCAGGATGTGACTGAAAAACTCTCGAAACTGGAGAACACAAACACGCAAATCGTCGGTATTACCGAGCAGCTTCAGGGGCTTGAAGATGTTCTAAAAAATCCCAAGCAAAGAGGGATTTTAGGCGAATATTATCTTGAGACACTGCTTAAAAATTTATTTCAGCCGAACCAGTATCAAATGCAATACTCTTTCAAAGATGGCGATATCGTTGACGCGGTAATTAAGATTAAAGACAAGGTTATACCGATTGACTCTAAATTTTCACTTGAAAATTATAACAAAATCCTCAAAGAAAAGGACGAAACGAGAAAAATTCAACTGGAAAAGCTATTTAAACAGGACTTAAAAAACAGAATTGATGAAACGGCAAAGTATATCAAACCGAAAGAAGGAACGATGGATTTTGCTTTTATGTTTATCCCTTCAGAAGGTATTTATTATGATTTGCTAGTAAATCAAGTCGGAGCATTAAAGGTAAACACCCGGGATTTGATAGAGTATGCATTTAAAGAGAAGAAAGTAATAATAGTTTCACCGACTTCTTTTGCCGCATATCTGCAGACGGTTTTGCAGGGGCTTCGGGCATTAACAATAGAGGAATCTATTAAGGACATCGTTGCCAATATCCATAAGCTGGCGACTCATCTCAACTCATATGAAACATATTTTCAGAAACTCGGCTCAAATCTTGGGACGACCGTTGGAATGTATAATAAAGCGTACAAGGAATTCGGTAAAATTGACAAGGATGTGACGAAAATTACCGGAAATTCGCTGGATGCCGATATCCTCCAAATAGACAAGCCTCAGGAAGATTAAAAATTAAAAAGAAAGGAGCCAGATAATGCCAACATGTAAAGAATGTGCAAACTACAAAGAGATTGATGAGACAAAGGGCGACTGTTTCGGACATGAAGTAGCTGCTGACATGGACTCATCTGAGTGTCCGACGAATGCGTTCCAATCAAAGCAGGAATAGATAATATCTTGTTGACAAATCCCTTTGTTGTGCTATAATTTTGCCATCTTAAGCACTTTTAGATTTAGCGGATAGGTACTGAATCATGAGCAACCCCCTTGCTTGTGATTCAGTATTTATCTGTTATTTTTTATTCGCAAATTTCCTTATTGTCGCTGATGTTAAAAATGCTTATAATTGTTGCAGGTATTATAAGAAAAAGGATTTTATGACCTGGCGCAAATACATAAACGGGATGGGTTTCGCAGTGCTCGGCTTGTCTCTCGTTCTACTTTTGCTAGTAAACTTTACAAGTCCGGAAATGGGAGCCCTAAGTTACGGAACATTTTTCATAAGCTTATTCTTGCTCTTGATATGCCTTGCAACGATAATCGGCTTCTATGGACGCAGAAGATTATCTAACAATGAGGTTCTATACAAGAATCTAAAATCCGCCTTTCGTCAGGGCACATTGGTGGCGCTGTACATTACGGTTTTGTTAATTTTAAGAGCAGCTGCACTTCTAAACTGGTGGGACGCCGCGCTTTTGGCTGTAAGCGTTATATCATTTGACATGTTTTTCAAGGGAAAACTTTAATGGATATAGAAAATATTAAAAAACAATTTGAAGAAGATCTAGAAAAAGCTAATACAAAAGAAGACTTAGCTAGTTTAAAGGTGAAATATCAAGGCAAAAAAAGCGAAATCTACATCGCTCTCAGATCTTTAGGGGATTTAGAGGAGGGATTAAGAAAATCTCGTGGTGCAGAATTGAACAAGTTGAGGAACAATGTTGGATATAGCATCCGAGCCAAGGAAAATGCCATTTCCGAAACAAAAAGGGAAGCCAAAATTGATTATACTGAACCCGGCAGGAAATTTGAGTTGGGTCATACGCATCCTATTACTCAGATTTACGAAGAACTTTTTGAAATCGGCAAGTCTCTCGGCTTCTCTATTGCCGAAGGACCCGAAATAGAGACTGATTGGTATAGTTTTGAAGCATTAAACATACCGAAAAATCATCCAGCGCGAGACTTTGCTGACACGTTTTATATAAGCGAAGAAGTGAATCTAAGACCGCATACTTCAAATGTGCAGATTCGATATATGGAAAATCACAAACCGCCAATCAGGATTATTGCTTATGGAAGGACTTATCGCAAAGACAGTGATGTAACTCATACTCCCATGTTTCATCAGCTGGAAGGACTTTTTGTCGATGACAGGGTGACTTTTGCCGACCTTAAGGGCGTCTTAACTGCTTTTGCCCAAGGTATTTTCGGTAAGGATAGAAAAGTGAGATTTAGACCTCATCATTTTCCGTTTACAGAACCATCGGCGGAAGTTGATGTATCTTGTGGACTTTGTGGAGGCAAGGGGTGCAGGTCGTGTAAGTACTCGGGTTGGCTTGAGATACTGGGTGCCGGCATGGTCCATCCCAATGTTTTGAAAAATTCCGGCATTGATCCGAAAAAATATCAGGGTTTTGCCTTTGGAATGGGTATTGAACGTATCGCCATGCTAAAGTATGAGATTGATGATTTGAGATTATTTTATGATAATGACTTAAGATTTTTGGAGCAATTCTAATGAATGAACAAAGATCACTTGATGAGTATGATAAGGAAATTTTAGAGAGTTTCCAGGTAGAAATAGCGCAGGAGATAGCTAAGGGCGGGAGTGAAGACTTGAGGCATATAGATGTTAATTATCTTGGAAATGAGGAAGTAAAAGCATTTGGTTTGCTGGAACAGCTGAACGATGGTGCGATTACGATGGAAATGTTCCGCGATGAATTAAATAAGTATCAAGGTAACGTTAGTGGGAGTGAAGAGAAGATAAAGAGTATCAATCATTACATCGCTTGGCTTAGAAATCAGGCAATGAGTAACCTTATGAGAGAACAATGAGAATACCGATTAGCTGGCTAAAAGAATATGTCGATGTAAAAATCTCGGCGAAGGAGTTGTCGGACAAGTTAACGATGTCCGGGACGGAAAATGAAATCCTGCAAGCGGAGAAAGGAAGCTTTGAAGGATTTGTAGTTGGTGAAATACTAGAGATTACAAAGCATCCAAATGCCGACAAACTCCAGGTAACAAAAACTTCTGTTGGCAAAGAGTCTCTACAGATAGTTTGCGGTGCGCCGAATATAGAAGTCGGGCAAAAGGTTCCAGTTGCGTTAATCGGCACCCAAATTGGAGAATTTGAAATAAAAGAAGCTGATCTGCGCGGGGTCAAAAGTTTTGGTATGCTTTGTTCGGAAGCTGAACTTGGGATATCGGACGACCATTCAGGTATTATGATACTAGACCCACGATCTAAGGTTGGCGATAAACTTTCAAATGCTCTAAACACTGGTGATACTGTTTTGGAAGCTGAGCTGACATCAAATCGTGGGGATTGTCTCTCAATGCTTGGGATTGCCGGGGATGTTTCGGTAATAACAGGGCAGAAGATGAAAATGCCGGTTATAAAAATTCAGGAAAGCAAAGAAAAAGCATCAGATTTACTCTCAGTCGAAATAAAAGACAAGAGTATTTGCAGAAGATATATAGGTCGTATCATAAAAAATGTAAAAATCGGACCTTCGCCAAAATGGATGCAGGATAGACTGTCAGCTTCCGGGGTGCGCCCGATAAACAATGTAGTTGATGTGACAAACTATGTGATGCTCGAAATGGGTCAGCCTCTTCATGCATTTGACGCGGACAAAATTGCTAATGGGAAAATCATTGTTAGGAGTGCAAGTAATGGTGAGAAAATTAAAACACTAGATGGTGTTATCCGAGAACTTAATAAAAATGATTTGGTTATAGCTGATAATAAAGAGGCAGTGGCAGTTGCTGGTGTCATGGGTGGTGCAAGTAGTGAAGTAACAGACAAGACGAAGACGATAGTTTTGGAATCAGCGAACTTTGATCCGGCGCAAGTGAGGAAAACAGCCCTGAGATTAGCTCTCCGGTCAGAAAGTTCAACACGATTTGAGAAGGGCTTGCCACTTATATTAGCTGAGCAAGCAGTTAACCGAGCAGCATCTTTGCTTAACGAAGTTGCGGGTGGTGAAGTATTATCAGGTATGGTCGATGTAGGTGAGAAAAAAGATAAAGACAGAAAAATAACTTTGAAATTCGCTCAGGTAAAGTTATTCCTTGGGGAAGATATTCCCGCAAACAAGGCAGTTACAATCCTAAAGGCTTTAGGATTCAAGGTGTTAAGCAAAAATAAAGAGGGGGCAGAATTCTTAGTCCCTTATTGGCGTCTTGATGTATCAATCGAGGAAGATTTGCTTGAGGAAATTGCCCGTATTTATGGTTATGCGAATATACCAAGCACTCTACCGGAGGGAAAGCTTCCGTTATATGAAAAGAATAGGAAAATTGAAATTTCAAAGAAAGTAAGAGGGGTTTTAACGGCGCTTGGATTTTTTGAGGTTTACTCATACTCATTTACCAGTAAGGAAAGGGCGGGACTTTATAGAAGTAATGTTGATTTAGTTCATATTTCAAATCCTTTGAGCCAGGAACAAGAATATATGAGGGCTGATTTGGTCGGTTCATTTATGGATATAGTCTCCAAAAATAAAGAGTATTCGGCGGAAATAAAGGTTTATGAAATAGCCTCGATCTATAACTCTAAGACCGAAGTGACAAAACTAAGCGGTTTAATTTCAACTAAGACCAGTGGGGATATGAGGGGTAGGGGCGAAATTATCCATAATGCAATCGGTGCTGTTAACCAATTATTCAAAAGTTTAGGTGTCAAAAAAGTGGATATTGAGTTTTCGCAAGGAAATGATATTTTCTCTCAGATTGGACAAATCAAAGTACAGGGAAAAGATATAGGCTGGATTGGTTTTATCATTGAAGGAGACAGAAAAATTACCGCGAAAAGTAGAGATAATGCATTTTTTGAGCTGGATATTGTTGCTTTGAACGATGTAACACAACCGAAAAAGTTTCATAATATTTCAAAGTTTCCTAGCTCGGCAAGAGATTTGACCTTTATTTTTGATGAAGCGGTGATTGTTGCAGAAATTAAGAAAGTAATATCATCTGTATTGTCAGGGATTAGATTACAGACGCAGATTCTTGACAATATTTATCGGGGTAAGGGTTTGCCCGAAGGCAAAAAGAGCGTTTCAATTAGATTTACATATCAGTCAGATAAGCGTACACTAACTGACAAAGAGGTGGACGATGATCAAGCCGCAATTATTAAAAAAATTAAGGATGTTCTGGGAGGGACTTTGAGAGGTGGAAGAGAAAAAGAGTAGTTTTGTAGATTCTATAACGCAAAGAAAGCCTTTCCGCTTTGGCAGAGAAAAGGCTGCCCCTGATGCTCCGAAAAAACAAGAAAAGCCCAAGCCGGCGGCAAGCAAGGCAAAAGAGGGTGTCGTTGCAAAAGAACACAAAAAATTCAAATTCATCAAGTTTAAAAAACCAAGACTTTTTACCATTCAGGGCGTTATAGTAATTTTGCTTCTTTTGCCGATTCTTCTTTTCGGAGTGGCTTCTTATTATTACGAATATCATAATCAGGACAGAATCTTTAGTGGAGTTAGGGCTTTTGGTATAGACCTGGGAGGAACGACAAAAGATCAGGCCACAAAAGTGATTGCATCTAAAGTCGATGGATATAAACTGACAATCGAGGGTGAAAATCAGAAATTTGAGGCCACCGACAAAGATTTGGGTATTACATATGATAAAGCAAAAATTTTAGATGACGCCTACTCATATGGTCGGGATGACAGTGTTTTGAATAATTTCTTTAACCGTACTAAGAGATTCCTAGCCAAATATCAAATCAGTATAGCCGGGAAAGCATATGCTTTCAAAAAACATGATGTTAGGCTTCCATATACGGTA
>JAKANV010000039.1 GCA_021823605.1 bacterium
GTTTGAAAAATTTTATTCAAGTGACACACAAGTATTGGGTGCGTATGATAAAAAACCTTCAAATGGCATGAGCTTTTATTTTATTAGCGAAGTGACGGCATTTTGCGTTGTAATCGGCGGTGGGATAATATTTTCCCTGATAAAGAGAGGTAGACTCAAAAAGTCGGAGAAAACAAGCTTTGATACTATTGCAAAGAAACACAATTAGTAACTTTAAAGAAGGGGAATAATGGAAGAAATAAAAAAATATGCTGAGAGCATTTCTGCTAATCTATCAGAAAAGAAAGGTGTTTGGACGCTAGAAAAAGTTGTCGCTGAGAGAAAAGCATTCTTAAGCAAAAAGAAGTTAGAGTATATAGCTAAGTTTAGAATTGACGATGATAGCAAAGAAATCAGATTCACGGAAATGCTGAAAGAGTCGGGCTCGGGGGTCTCTAGCGGAAGTATTGATGATATGTCCCCCGGTTTTGGATTTAAGAGCGGGACTTACAAAACGGGCATGGGGCCAAGAGAGGGTACTATTAAAGAGCAATCAAATCTTTTTGGTGAAAAATACGATTATGAGTTTAAATTTGAAGAGATTCGTGGGAGAATGGAAGAGATTACAAAGAAAATGGGTTATAATTTCAAATATCAAATAACATCAAAGGGATTATAAAAAAATGAAGTTAAGGCTTTTTATCCAGGGTGATGCTCCCGAGATGCGTGACGCACAAGACTTGTGTGACAGAATCAAGGAATCCTGTGATATGGAAGTGGAAACGCTGGATTTTGATGAAAGAGAAGGTAAAGAAGTCGCAGAAGTCTATGACATCTACACCACACCATCATTTCTCGTGACAACAGATGATGGAGCAGTTGTAAACTCATGGATTGGCAGTGCGCCGACTGAATTCGAACTGAAAGGAGCGTTAAGCTTATGAATACAAATATATATATTATGAACGTTTTAGACTTCTTGATTTCTGCGATATTTGTTCTAATATTTGTCAGGATAATCCTGAGCTGGATACCAAATGTCAGAAATGCTCTTACGCAGTTTGTTTTCGACATTACCGAGCCGATACTAAAGCCCTTTCGAATAGTTAACCCGAAAAACTCTCCCCTAGACTTTTCTCCGATAATTGTAATAATACTACTCGAAGTGATCAGGAACATAATCGCACGTATTTTGTAATGAAAATCCAGGTCAAGGTTAAGTCTGGTGCGAGGTGTGACTGTGTCAGCTTTGACGAAGAAAAGAACCTCTATTGCGTGTCTACAAAAATTCCACCGATTGAAGGACGGGCGAATGAAGCAGTTCTCAAGTTACTCGCCGGATACTTCAAAGTTCCGAAAACGAATGTGACTTTAAAAACCGGCCAGAAGTCAAAGATCAAGACTTTTGAAATTAATGATTGATTATGAAAACCATGAAATTTACAGAAAAGCTAGTCCCACTTATATTATCGGGTGAAAAGGATGTAACTTGGCGGCTTTTCGATGATAAGGATTTACAGACTGGTGATGATTGCCTATTTATTGAGAAGGAAACAGGTAAGGAGTTTGCAAAAGCAAAGTTAACAGAAGTCAAGGAAACGGACTTTGAAAATCTGTCCAAGGAGGAAATTAATAATCACGACAAGCATGAAAGAAGCCTGGCTGAAATGATAAAAGAATTTCAAAGATATTACAGCGAACCGATAGATGAAAAAACAAAGATTAAGGTTGTATCATTTTCACTGATTGATTAATTAAGATAAAAAAAGTATAATTGTTTGTGCCTACGTAGGCACATTTTATTTAATTTATTCATATGAAAAAATTTGAGAAAGTTGAACCGAAACCCGATTTTCCGAAAATAGATGAGGAGGTTATTTCTTTTTGGAAGAAGAATCAAGTTTTCGAGGAGACACAGAAGAAGGATTCTTCTAAAAAAAGTTTCGTATTTTTTGAAGGTCCACCGACTGCAAATGGTAAACCCGGTGTTCATCATGTTTTATCCCGTGTTTTTAAGGACGTTATCCCCCGTTTCAAAACTATGCAGGGATTCCACGTGGACCGAAAGGGCGGATGGGATACACATGGTCTGCCGGTAGAGCTTGAAGTTGAGAAGAACTTGGGCATTTCCGGAAAACCTGAGATAGAGAAGTACGGCGTAGAGAAGTTCAACAAAAAATGTCGTGAGAGTGTTTTTAAATATGTAAAAGAGTGGGAAGAACTGACGGATAGAATTGGCTATTGGGTAGATACAAAGAACCCATATATTACCTATGACTCTGATTACATTCAAAGTTTATGGTGGGTGCTTGGTGGGGCGTGGAAGAAGGATTTGTTATATGAAGGCTATAAGGTTGTGCCGTATTGTCCTCGTTGCGGAACCACACTTTCCTCACATGAAGTTGCTCAAGGATATGAGGATGTTACAGATAATACAGTTTACGTAAAATTTCCAGTGGAAGGGGAGCCAGGAACTTACTTTTTGGCTTGGACGACAACGCCTTGGACACTGCCGGGAAATAGCGGTCTCGCATTTGGTCCGAATATTAAATATGTGAAAGTTGCTTCTGAGGGTGAAAAATATATTCTAGCGAAAGATAGGGTGAAGGATGTTTTTGGTGAGAAAAAATATGAGATATTGGCTGAAACTTTAGGGAAGGATATCACCGGAATGAGTGACACAGAATTTCTGGCCTTCCATCATTACACGCCTCTTTTCTCGGATGGAGCTAGCTTTAAAAAAGAGAAAGAAACAGAAGAGTATAAGCTAATAAATGGTGACTTTGTTTCCACTGAAGATGGTACGGGTATTGTTCACATAGCACCGGCATTTGGTGAGGACGACTACAATATCGGACGACTGGAAAATGATCTTTCGGTGCTGATGACCGTGGACGAACAGGGAAATGTACTTACGGAAATTGGAAAAGGGAAGTTTGCCAAGGATGCTGACCCCCTTATTATCGCCGACTTAAAAAAACGGGGAATAATATTTAAAGAAATGGAGTATACGCACTCATACCCGTATTGCTGGCGTTGCCACTCTCCCCTACTTTATTATGCTCGAGACACTTGGTACATCAGAATGTCATCTCTTCAGAAAGAACTAGTTAAAAATAATGAAAATGTTCACTGGTACCCTTTTCATATTAAAAATGGCCGATTTGGCGAATGGATCCGAGAGGCAAAGGATTGGGCACTGTCACGTGAAAGATATTGGGGTACGCCACTGCCGATATGGAAATGTGAGAAATGCGGAAAGAAAGAACTCATCTCAAGTTATAAAGAATTAGGAGAGAAAACAGGGAAGAAAATTGCCGGTGATTTTGATCCGCACAGACCGTATATTGATGAATATACGTGGAAATGCGACTGCGGGGGCGACTTCAAGCGCTACTCACATGTTATTGACTGCTGGTTTGACTCGGGTGCGATGCCATATGCTCAGTGGGGGTATCCATTTGAGGGAAACTCTGACAAAAATCTCGAAAGTCATTTTCCTGCTGACTACATTTGTGAAGCGGTAGATCAAACAAGGGGTTGGTTTTACACGCTTCTTGCGATATCGACGTTTTTAGAGAAAGGTCCTGCATATAAACATGTCATTAGCTTGGGGCACATATTAGACGAAGAAGGGCAGAAGATGTCGAAATCTGTTGGAAATGTAGTAAACCCCTGGGATGTTCTTAGCGCTCACGGAGCCGACGCGCTTCGCTGGTATATGTACTCGGCAACGACGCCGGGAAATCCCAGAAATTTTTCGACAAAATTAGTTGGTGAGGCAAAGAGATTTCTTGTTACTTACTGGAACGTGTATAGCTTCTTTGTTACTTATGCAAATGTTGATAATTATGCCCCAGGCAAATCGAATAAAAAATCTGACAACACTCTAGATAAATGGATAATGTCGCGAAAAAACAAATTAGTTGAGAATGTTACTAAGCATTTGGAGAGATATAATATTTACAAGGCAACACAAGAAACTGAGAGTTTCCTGGATGATCTTTCCAACTGGTACGTAAGAAGGTCAAGAAGGCGTTTCTGGAAGAGTGAGAATGATACTGACAAAACAGCTGCATATGACACTTTGTATGAAGTGCTGACTGATTTTACGAAAGTCTTGGCACCATTTATGCCATTTATTTCAGAAAATATTTATCAGAACTTGTCAGATGCCGGAAGTATACATCTATCACAGTGGCCAAAGGTTGATAAGGATATGATTAATGAGAAACTGGAGGAGGCAATGCAGGCTGCACGGAATATTGTAGAAGCTGGGCTTGCTGACAGAAATGAAAATGGAATAAAGGTTCGTCAGCCTCTCGCATCGCTGACTTATGGTGGCATAAAATTAGATTCAGAGTTAGAACAGATTATTGCCGAGGAAGTGAATGTTAAAAAGGTAGTGTTTGATGTGAAACTTAAAACAGCGATTGCGCTTGATACAAAAATTACGGAAGAGCTAAAAATTGAAGGACTTGCCCGTGAAATCGTCCGTACTATTCAGGCGATGCGAAAGAAAGCCGGGTTTAATGTTGAGGACAGGATTCAGCTTTTCTGGAATGCGTCAGACGAAACATTGAAATCGGTGTTTGAAAAAGAAGGCAGCTACATTAGCAAAGAAACCCTGGCGAAAGAGGTTAAGTTTGGCGATGTGAAAGAATCCGACTACAATGAAAAAGCTAAGGTAGAGGGGCAAGAGATAGAGCTTGGCGTAAAGAAAGTTAAATAGGAAAGTATGTTTAATCTCCGTGGACTTAAAAACTTTGATTGGTTTATCATCGTCATCACCCTGCTTCTTTTCGCTATCGGTATAGCAATTATTTACTCTACAACTTATGGAATGGCTGGCGGTGGAAAGGAGGCTATACAGCAGGGAATCTTTGGGGGGGTTGGCCTTCTGATATTCTTTGGTGTTGCCTTTTTTGATTACCGCTCATTCCGGGGTACAAGCGGTGTTTTGTACTTCATCACGCTGCTGCTTTTGGCAGTCGTATTTTTTACCGGTGTGACGACAATGGGCGCAACAAGATGGATAACTATTGCGGGCTTTAAGTTCCAGCCGTCCGAGTTTGCAAAACTTTTTATGATTATAGCCATGGCGAAATATTTTAGTGATCATGCAGAGGATATGCATAACTTTAAACGAATAGTTATCTCGGGGATATACTTTGCGATACCCACATTTTTAGTTATTTTGCAGCCCGATCTAGGTACGGCTCTCGTTTTCATCGTGATTTGGGTAGCAATGCTTGCAGTTAGCAGAATAAAGTTGAAGCATTTTCTTATACTAGTGATGGGTGCTTTGCTTCTCTTACCAATAGGCTGGATGACCATGCATGACTATCAGAGGAAAAGGGTGTTGGCGCTTGTGGATCCGGCAAGTGATCCAAAGGGTGCTGGATATAATGTGACACAGGCGCAGATTGCCATAGGTTCGGGACAGTTCTTTGGTCGTGGCTTGGGTCATGGTCCGCAGTCACAGTTAAACTTTATTCCTGAGAAACATACGGACTTTATTTTTGCCGCTTTAGCTGAAGAAATGGGATTCTTGGGTGCAGGACTTGTGATACTTCTTTTCGCGGGACTTCTCGCGCGGGGAATAATGATAGCGGCAAAGTCGAGGGATTATTTCGGCATGTACCTATCGACCGGCATCGTGGCGATGCTGGCTTTCCACATATTCCTAAATATAGGCATGAACATCGGCATCGCGCCAGTGGCCGGTATTCCTTTGCCACTAATCAGTCTCGGCGGTTCATCGGTAATCGTAATATTTGTGCTGCTTGGAATCCTCGAAAGTATTCATATTCATCATAAAAAGATAGACTTTTAGGGCTATAAAATGAAGGTACTAGATAAATATATTCCCTTAGATAAGTCATGGACTATTAGGATGGGCGTTTTAGATTTACTTGATGGTCATCCTGAAAATACTCTAACCATTCTTAATGAACAGCATGACTTGAGTGATGATTTGATTGCATTACGAGATGTCTGTGAAAATTGGAATAATAAAAGTGCCATAGATATTGGTGAGTCGGGAACCCTTTATAGATTTCTTCAATTTGCTTCATGGAAATTTGCACTTAATAAAGAGTTTATAAAGCATGGGACATTGAAAACCAGAGATATCTGCAATAACCCTAAAATTATCGACTATTCACCTGAAGAACTGCTAAAGCTAGATAATGGAACATCACAATGGGCTAGCGCGGCAGTTCTTTGTGGTAGTAAAGAAAAAGTAGCCAATCCCCCACATAAACTCAATAGAACATATAAGGCGGTAAAATACTGGGACATATTTAAAAAAAGTGGCTCGTCCTGGCAGCCAATCCACGATGCTACCATTTTAAGTCAGGTAACATCCTTTATCTTTATTCTAAATGGCAAAGAGAGTGCATTTAAGCCCAAACATTCTGAAGATTATTGTTTCGCCAGGGCATTTGATTTTATCACAGCAGAAAAGGGAGAAAAACTTTGGCCCAGCTTAAAGGGACATGAAAGTAACAGAATTGTAGAGATGGAAAAAGCACTCTCTTTGCCATTT
>JAKANV010000040.1:0-3814 GCA_021823605.1 bacterium
TGGCTGAAATTTCGAGAGCGATTGCACCTTCAAATCATAACAGATCAGTTGATACTGCGAAGTTAATGAAAATACCGTTTATGTGCTCCCATACAGTTGCTGACAATCAGGTTTATGATTTTCTAGTAAAAACGATGGACAAGCAAAAGCCGGAAACTGTCGGCGACGTTTTAGATGCTTTAAAGGAAATACCTGAGTATAAAGAGGCCATAAAAATAGGAGCTGGTCCAAGATTATTTACAGGAAGCCCTGACAATAGAGCCGGAAAAATCGCTGTAACAGGAATGACTGGAGGTACGGGTGGCGCACCTGAAGAAATAGAAAAAATGGCACAGTCAGGAATTGGCACAATCATAGACATGCATACATCAGAAAAACATAAGAAAGAGGCAGAAAAACATCATATAAATATCGTCATTGCTGGTCATATGGCGTCTGATTCTATTGGTATGAACTTACTGCTTGATGAGATAGAGAAAAAAGGCGTGAAGGTTATCCCGACTTCAGGACTTATCCGGGTAAAAAGATTTAAAAAATGATCTTAGTTTACATAACAAATCCTACAAAAGAAGAGGCAAAAAAGATTGCTAAGCATTTAATTGAGAAGAAACTAATTGCTTGTGCTAATATTTTTCCTATTTCAAGTCTTTATAACTGGGATGGAAAACTAGCCGATGAATCGGAGTTTGTTCTACTCGGAAAAACTAAGGAAGAAAATTATGAGAGGATTGTGTCTGAGGTGGAAAAGATTCATTCCTACGATATTCCGTGTATTCTTAAGCTTCCAATGGAAGCAAACGAAAATTACAAAAACTGGTTAGAAAAAGAATTACTCTAAAAAAATGTTGACACTTTTTTGAAAAAGGAGTATATTGTTTTTTACAGTCTTTATTTATACGAAAAAGGGAATAAATTGACCAAGACTAATTCCCAAAAATAATGGAAAAAAGAAAACTCCTACTCGAAGAGAGCAGTTGATTTAATTTATTTAAGGAGCAAGTGTTTTTATGTCAAAAAGCGATCTCGGTACCGTTGGTAAACAAAGGAAGTATTTTAGTAAAATTCAGGAGGTCTTACCCTTACCAGACCTTTTGGAGATTCAGGCAAAAAGCTATAAGTGGTTTATAGAAGAAGGCATTGCCGAAATCTTTGAAGAACTCTCACCAATTGAAGACTTTACGAAACAAAACTTGGAACTATCTTTCAAGGATTATTATTTAGAAGAAGAAAAACATTCAGAAAAAACTGCAAAACAGAAAAAGATGACCTATGAAGCTCCTGTACGGGTCAATGTTGAACTCAAAAACAAAATTACCGGAAAAACAAAATCCCAGGAAATATTTCTTGGTGACCTACCTCTTATGACAGATAGAGGTACTTTTATTATTAATGGAGTAGAAAGAGTTATAATCAGCCAGTTGATGCGTTCACCTGGTGCTTTTTTTACTAATGATTATGCTGCCGGAAGAAAGCTTTTCGGGGCAAAAATTATTCCTGTTTATGGTGCTTGGCTTGAGATGGAAACTTCAGCCGCTGATGTAATTTATGTAAAAATCGATAGAAAGAGAAAGTTCCCAATCACAACATTACTAAGAGCATTTGGTCTTGAAACTGATGAAGATATAAAGAGAGCTTTTGCCTCAGTAAATACTGATAAAGAACATGATTATATTTCAGCCACTTTAGAGAAAGATGCTTCCTCAAACAGGTCTGAAGCTTACATCGAAACTTACAAAAGAATTCGTCCAGGCGATTTGGCTACAGCAGACAACTCTAAATCCTTGATTGATGGAATGTTCTTCGACCATAGGAAATATGATCTTTCTAAGGTTGGCCGATATAAGATAAACCAAAGATTGGGCCTAAAGCTCGCTGAAACCAGAGAGAATAGAGTCTTCCTTGTTGAGGATTTGGTGGAAGTCGTTAAAGAAGTTATTAGACTAAATAATGAACAAGGTGAACATGACGATATCGACCATTTAGGTAACAGACGGCTTAGAACTATGGGAGAGCTGCTGCAGCAGAGATTCCGTGTTGGGCTGCTTCGAACTGAAAGAATCATTAAAGATAGAATGAGCACAAATGATCCCGAGACTGCAACTCCAAGTCAACTGGTAAATGTCAGACCTGTGGTAGCAGCAATCAAAGAATTCTTTGCTTCATCACAGTTATCTCAGTTTATGGATCAAACCAATCCTTTGGCAGAACTTGCAAACAAAAGGAGGTTATCTGCACTTGGGCCTGGCGGTTTAACAAGAGAAAGAGCCGGATTTGAGGTTCGTGACGTCCATAGAACTCATTATGGGAGAATCTGTCCGATTGAAACTCCAGAAGGACCAAACATTGGTCTTGTAAATGCGCTTGCTTCATATGCGGCAGTTAACGAATATGGATTTTTGGAAGCTCCTTATAGAAAAGTAATAAAAGTAGTAAAAAATGACGGTAAGTCAGGTGTGGGTGAAATCTCGGATGAAACTATAAAGGATGGTGCCAAGAAAGTTATCGGCAGCGGCGAAACTATTACCGAAAAGGCTGCAAAGGCCCTTGTTAAAGTTAAAAAAGATACTATTCAGGTTAAGCCTAGAGTCTCAAACGATATAGTCTACTTGGATGCTATAGAAGAAGATAGTGCTGTTATCGCTCAGGCAAAAGTTAGCTTAGATGAAAAAGGATATTTTAAAGACAGGATTATGTCAGTCAGAAGAAACCTTGAGGCTGATGAAGCGACGGCTTCGGAGATAGACTATGTTGATGTTTCAAGCAAACAGGCCGTCAGTGTTTCAACTGCTCTTATTCCATTCCTAGAGCATGACGCAGCAAACAGAGCTTTGATGGGGGCAAACATGCAACGTCAAGCTGTTTCACTTGTAAAACCAGAATCGCCGGTGGTTGGAACTGGGGTTGAGGCAAATGTTGGTGAGGCTTCAGGACAGGTTGTCAAAGCTAGAGCAAATGGCGAGATTACCTCAGCAACAGCCGATTCTGTAACAGTGAAATATGCCGACGGTAAAGAAGAAGTATATGTTCTCGAAAAATTTAGAATGTCCAACCAAGGAACATGTATCAATCAGAAAACATTAATTGAAAAAGGCCAGAAAGTTAAAAAGGGCGACATACTTATAGACGGGACCGCGATGCAAAATGGTGAAATTGCTTTGGGTCAAAATGTACTCGTCGCTTATATGAACTGGCATGGCGGGAACTATGAAGATGCTATTTTGATATCAGAAAGACTGGTTCAGGATGATAGATACACTTCAATTCATTTGGAAGAGTTCCCGATAGATATTCGTGACACAAAACTAGGGCCTGAAGTTATAACCCGTGATATCCCGAATGTTGGTGAAGAAGCGTTAAGAGATTTGGATGAAGACGGTATTATCAGAATCGGGGCAGAGGTTACATCGGGAGATATTTTGGTTGGTAAAATTACAGCAAAAGGAGAGACTGAGCTAACTGCCGAGGAAAGACTTCTTCGAGCAATCTTTGGTGAAAAAGCCAGAGATGTTAAAGATTCGTCTCTTAGACTACCCCCAAGACTTCATGGTAAAGTCATTGATATCAGAATTAAATCAAGAGATAAAGGCGATGAACTTCCGGTTGGTGTTATAAAACAGGTTTTCGTTACAGTTGCCCAAATGAGAAAGGTAGCTGTTGGAGATAAAATGGCTGGCCGGCATGGTAACAAAGGTGTTATCGCAAAAGTATTACCGGTTGAAGATTTACCGCACTTGGAAGATGGCACGCCTGTTGATATCGTTCTAAACCCGCTTGGCGTTGTATCTCGTCTAAATATCGGTCAGGTTTTGGAAAC
>JAKANV010000040.1:3824-6330 GCA_021823605.1 bacterium
TCTTGGTTGGGCCGCAAAAGCACTTGGTTATAAGGTGGCTTCGCCGGTATTTGATGGCGTAAAGATTGATAAGATGAAGGAAGAGTTGGTTCGTGCTGGACTTCCTGAAAGCGGAACGGTAAGACTTTATGATGGACAAACAGGTGAACAGTTTGATCACGAAACAACGGTGGGTATTAACTACATGTTGAAACTTCTGCATTTGGTTGAAGATAAAGTGCATGCTAGATCAATCGGGCCATATGCTATGGTTACGCAGCAGCCTTTGGGCGGTAAAGCTCAAAATGGTGGACAGAGATTTGGTGAAATGGAAGTGTGGGCACTTGAAGCTTATGGTGCTGCACATACATTGCAAGAAATGTTGACTGTTAAATCTGATGATGTTATCGGCAGAAGCAAGGTTTATGAATCAACAATTAAGGGCGAAGAGATTAAAGAACCTGGAATTCCAGAGTCATTCAACGTTCTTACAAAGGAACTTCAGGGCCTGGGACTTAATGTTGAACTTTTGCAGAAAGATGCGAATAACAAGATAAAGATGGAAGTGGATGCTGAGGAAGTGATTGAAACCGAATATGAAGAAGACATCGATGAGTTAAAAGACGCTGAGATTATAGAAGGTAAGGGTGCAGATTTACCGGAAGTGGATGTTACCTCAGACGCAGAGGAAGAAAGCTAGAGATAAAGAATTTGTTAATTATTAAAGGACAATAATGTTAAAAACAGACGATAAAAATCAAATATTCAATGCCGTAAAAATCTCCATAGCTTCACCGGAGCAGGTAATGAAATGGTCTCATGGAGAAGTAACCAAGCCGGAGACTATCAATTATCGAACGCAAAAACCGGAAAAAGATGGGCTTTTCTGCGAGAAGATATTCGGTCCGACAAAGGATTGGGAATGCTACTGCGGTAAATATAAGAAGATTAGGTATAAGGGTATCATTTGCGACAAGTGTGGTGTTGAAGTCACAAGAAGCCTAGTTCGACGTGAGAGAATGGGGCACATTAAGCTTGCCGTTCCAGTCGCTCATATTTGGTTTTTGAAGGGTATTCCGAGCTCAGTTGGACTTCTTTTGGAAATGGGTGTTAAAGATCTCGAAAGAGTTGTTTACTTTGCTAATTATGTAGTTACGGAAGTGAACGAGTCTGCCAAAAAAGAAATGATTGCTTCTTTGGATGAAGAACTTAAATCTAAAAAGAAAGCAGTTTTAAAAGATGAAAAAGATGCCGGAAAAGCTCAAAAAGAAATTGAAGATCTAGAAAACTCCAGAAACTCGGCAAAAAAGGAAATAGAAGAGCTCAAAGAATGTGCGATACTTACTGAGCTAAAATATCGTGAATACTCAATGAAGTATGGTCATCTTTTCAAAGCCGGTATCGGTGCAGAAGCAATTTTGGAACTTCTAAAGAAAATTGATATCGATCAGTTGGTAAAAGAACTAAGGGCTGAGGTTGACGCCTCACATGGACAGAAAAGAAAGAAATCATTAAAGAGACTCAAATGGGCTGAAGGCTTTAAAATGGCCGGTCTTAAACCCGAATGGATGATAGTCAGTTCGCTTCCTGTTATTCCGCCTGATCTTCGTCCGATGGTCCAGCTTGATGGTGGAAGATTCGCCGCGAGTGACTTAAATGACCTTTATAGAAGAGTTATAAATAGGAACAACCGTCTGAAAAAGTTAATTGCCATGGATGCACCGGGTGTGATTTGCCGTAATGAAAAAAGAATGCTCCAGGAAGCGGTAGATTCACTTATGGATTCAAGCTCAAAGAGAGAAAAAAGCACGGGTGGCGCAGGACAGAAGAAAAAACTCAGATCTCTAGCCGACATGCTAAAGGGTAAACACGGTCGTTTCAGACAGAACTTGCTTGGAAAACGTGTTGATTATTCAGGACGTTCAGTAATCGTTGTCGGGCCTGACCTAAAGCTTCATCAGTGTGGTATCCCAAAGATGATGGCACTCGAGCTTTTTAAGCCATTCGTTATCAGCAAACTTATTATTGGCGGTTTTGCCCATAACATAAAGAATGCATCCAAAATGATTGAAATGGGGACAAGTGAGGTTTGGGATGCACTGGATGAAATCATTAAAAACAAATATGTTTTGTTAAATCGTGCTCCTACCTTACACAGACTTGGTATTCAGGCGTTTCAGCCGGTACTTATAGAAGGTAAGGCAATCCAGATACATCCGCTTGTATGTACCGCTTTTAATGCTGACTTTGACGGCGACCAAATGGCAGTTCATGTTCCTTTGTCTAAGAAAGCTCAGGAAGAAGCTCAGAGTATTATGCTTTCTACCAAAAATATTCTAAAACCTGCGGCAGGTGAGCCGGTAATGAATCCGAGTCAGGATATCGTTTTGGGATGCTACTTTATGACAAGTTTGCGAAAAGGTGAGAAAGGTGAGGGCAAGATATTTGCGGATAATGATGAGGCACTTTATGCATATCAAAGCGGAGATGTCGGTCTTTTGGCTGAGATAAAAGTAAAAATTGGTGA
>JAKANV010000041.1 GCA_021823605.1 bacterium
TTCTTTCTATGTCGGCTACTTTTGGTATAAATGTTTTCATTTCTTTTCCACCTTTTTCTTCTCAGCTACCTTCTTTGTGTCTTTTTTCTTATCTTTTGCTTCTGTTTCCTTTTTTACTTTTGGTTTCGCTTCTTTTTTCACAATCTTTTCTATATCGAGAAGCTCAACTTGCGCCATTTCTGCCGCGTCGCTGCTCCTAAAACCCAGTTTTGTAATTCTGATGTAACCACCATTTCTTTTCTGATATAGCGGACCAAGCTCTGTAACAAGCTTTTCAGTAGCATTTTTATCTAAAAGGTATGCATTAAGCTTTCTTATTGCATTTAAATCACCTTTTTTTGCTGTAGTAATAAGTTTCTCAACAATGGGCCTAATCTCTTTTGCCTTTGGAAGTGTAGTCTTGATTTTCTCATGCAAAATAACAGAAGTGGCCATATTTCTGAACATCATTTCTCTGTGAGCCTTCTCCCTACCTAGCTTTCTTCCACTGTAAGCGTGTCTATGCATCCTTCGAATCCTCTTTCTTCTCTTCTTCTTTTTTATCCTTCAAAAGTCCGAGCTCATCAAGCTTTTCAATAACTTCGTCGTAAGCCTTTGCGCCAAATCCTTTTAGATTCTTGAGCTCATCAAGGCTTCTCTTCAAAACATCATCAACTGTCTTTATGTCGTTGTTAAGCAGTGCATTCGTAGTCCTCGGTGAAAGATTTATTTCTTCAATCATAATTCCTGCAGAATCATTTTCTGACTTTTCTTCTGCTATTTCCTGTCTTTTTGCAGTAACGCTCTCTTTCCCGCAAACAATTAGGAAATGCTCAACCAATATCTCAGAAGATCTTGATAAAGCTTCGTCCGGTGTCATTGTTCCGTCTGTTTCAATCTCGATAATTAGTTTATCAAGGTTTGTCATCTGACCGACACGAGTGCTTTCCACGTTATATCTGACGCGTCTGATTGGAGAGTAAAGTGCGTCAAGTGCTATAAACCCTACCCCAAGCTTCTCTCTTTTTCGCTTTTCAACTGTTACATATCCTCTGCCACGATCAACTCTAAGCTCTAAATCAAATTTGGCATTTTTATTATCAAGTGTTGCGATATGCAGCTCAGGATTTAATACCTGAACGTTCTGAGTCTGCTTAATATCAGCAGCTGTTACTTTACCTGCTCCTGATTTTGAAAGGGTTAGATATTCAACCTCATCCGATAAAGATTTCACTCTCAGCTTTTTTATGTTCATGATAATTTCTACAACATCCTCTTTCACGTTGTTGATTGTAGAAAACTCATGAAGCACTCCTTCAATTTTTACAGAAGTAACTGCTGCGCCCTCTAAAGATGACAGAAGCACTCTTCTTAAAGAATTGCCCAATGTCATACCATAGCCAGGATGCAGCGGCTCTATTGAAAAAGTAGCTGTATTTTTACTGGACTCTAGTTTTTTAACTTCCGGAAGTTGGATTTCGTGTAACATCACTCTCCCTTTCTGGCAAAATGCCCTTTATTTTGAATATAATTCCACTATTAACTGTTCATTGATGTTCGGGTCAAGCTCTTCTCTCATAGGAACGGCCTTCACCTCACCCTTCATTTTGGCTAAATCAACCAAAAGCCAGGATACTTCTTCTTTCGCTTTCGTTTTTGAAAGTTCAGAGAAATACTTACTCTTTTGGCTTGATTTTCTGACTTCTATCTTATCGCCTGGTTTAACTTCATATGAAGGAACATCAACTTTTTTGCCGTTAACTGTAAAATGTCCATGTCCGACGAGTTCTTTAGCCTGTCTTCTAGACGCGGCAAAGTTCATCCGGTAAACAATGTTATCAAGACGCATCTCGAGAGCCTGCAGAAGCAACTCACCCGTCAAACCCTGCTTGCCCTCAGCCTTTTTGTAATAATTTACGAACTGACGTTCTAAAACACCATAGATTCTCTTCACTTTTTGTTTAGCCCGAAGCTGAACTCCGTACTCACTTACCTTTTTCCTCGCAGAAGAAAGGCCATGAATACCGGGAGCATATGATCTTCGAAATACCGAACATTTCTGGGAATAGCATCTTTCCCCTTTCAGAAAGAGCTTTTCGCCTTCTCTTCGGCACTGTCTACATTGTTCTTGTATTTTCGCCATTAAACTCTCCTTGGTTTCTTGGCTCGGCATCCATTATGTGGAAGCGGCGTAACATCTTTGATAGATTTAACATAAATACCTACGGCCTGAAGCGCTCTTACAGCCATATCTCTTCCAGAACCGACACCCTTAACATATACATCTACTTCGCTAAGGCCGTAAGGCTTAGCTTTTTCAAGAGCAGCTTCCATGGCAATTTGCGCTGCATAGGGAGTTGATTTTCTAGAACCCTTGAAACCACAGGCACCGCTTGAACTCGCAGCAATAACATTGCCATTCTCTTCGGTAATTGAAATGAGTGTATTATTGAAAGTTGCTTTAATATGAACTGCGCCTTTTGCGACCGCTCTTTTAGCTTTTTTCCTCTTTTTTACTGTTTTTGCTACTGCTTTTGCCATTTAATAATTCCTAATAAAATTTTATGTCTTACTGTCTGCTTTCTTTTTACCGCTGCCAACCGAAATTCTCTTGCCTCTCTTTGTTCTTGAGTTTGTCTTTGTCCTCTGGCCTCTTACGGGAAGTCCCAGTTTATGCCTCAAGCCCCGATAAGCATTGATGGCTTTCAAACGGCTGATATTTTGGGTTGTTTCTCTTCGAAGGTCGCCTTCAATCGTATAATTCTTGGTAATATATTCTCTTAACTTTGTTAGCTCAGCTTCGCTTAAATCTTTTGTTCTCTTTTTCGGGTCAATGCTTGTAAGAGATAATATTTCTTTACTCTTTGTCAGACCAATACCATAAATATATTGAAGTGATGCCTCAATAGTTTTTTCTTCCGGTATATTAACTCCTGCTATTCTTGCCATGAAAAATTAACCTTGCCTCTGTTTATGTTTTGGATTATCACAAATAACTCTTACCACACCCTTTCGCTTGATAATCTTACATTTTGAACAAATTTTCTTTACTCCTGCTCTAACTTTCATTTTGACCTTCTGATTGATTATTATCTGTCTCTTCTTGTCTTTTTGGTTTTTCCTTATGCCTGTACGTTATTCTTCCCTTTGTCAGGTCATAAGGAGTCATCTCTACGGTGACTAGGTCACCAGGTAAAATCTTTATATAATGCATACGCATTTTTCCGGAAATATGCGCCAAAATAATATGGCCGTTCTCTAACTCTACTTTAAACATCGCATTCGGAAGAGTTTCGAGGACGGTTCCTTCGACTTCAATTACTTCCTTTGTACTCATTGCATTTTTCCTTTATCTGATTTTCGTGCGCTAGAGAATATTATACACGAAAACTCTTTATTTTACAACACTTTTTTACGTAATCTCTTCATAACTCCTGGTAATAATCTGCGCTCTAATCTGATTAACCATTTCTATAGCCACACTGACCACAATCAATATCCCCGTTCCACCAATAGCGAAGTTCTGGCTACTGGTAAATATCTGCATGGCAAATGGGAAAACGGCAATAAAACTCAAGAATATTGCGCCCCACAAAGTAACTCTCATAATAAGGTAGTTTAGATATTTCTCAGTTTGGGTTCCCGGCCTTATTCCCGGTATGAATCCGCCCTGCTTCTGTATGTTTTCAGCCACATCCTTCGGCTTAAAGTATAGGAATGTTGAGAAAAATGTGAATGAGAACACAAGGACAAAGTAGAAAACGGCATATGCTGGTTTTGTGCTTGCAAACGTAGTTTTGACAAAATCTGCAGTATTTTTTATCCACGCAGTTTTTGCATTTGATAAAAATCCAATCACTTGGGGGATATTCATAAATGCTCCGGCAAATATGATTGGGATAACCCCTGCCATATTAAGTCTCAAAGGTAAATGGGTATCAACTCCGCCATATAGTTTTGAACCGCGGATTTTCTTTGCATATGAAATAGGAATTTTCCTTTTTGCTTCAGTGATAAATACTATGAGCATTATCATAACCAGCGCAAGTAATGCCACACCACCAAAGTTCATAAGCTCTTGTGTGTTTATTTGTTCTCCGAAAATTTTCTGTATTGAATTTCCGACGAATTGAGGCAGCCTTGTCACAATTCCGGCAAAGATAAGGATTGAAATACCGTTCCCTATCCCCTTTTCTGTAATAAGCTCACCCAACCACATAAGGAAAACTGTCCCAGCCGTTATAGAAAGAAGCATTATAAACCATTGGAATATACCTACGCCAGCCAGTAAATCAACCCGAGCGTTCTTACTTAAATTATTTAAAAGACTTATCATCCCAAATCCTTCAATAAAACACAAAGGAACCGTCAGATATCGGGTATACTGATTCATCTTGTGCCTACCTTCAGTTTCTTTATTCATTTCCTCGAACTTCGGAACAACAATGGTCAAAAGCTGAATCATAATCGAGGCCGTAATGTAAGGACCAAGCCCCATCAAGACAATTGAGAACCTAGAAACCCCACCACCAGAGAAAAGCTCAATCATATTTACAGGACTGCCTGTATTGTTACTTTGAGCAAAAATATTATCGAAGAAGCTTTTTAAGTTCTCTGGAGATGGTCCCGGAATAGGTATGTGAGATAGGGTTCGAAAAACGATAAGAGCAAATAGGACAAATAGGATCTTTTTTATTAGATCTTTATTTTTGAAAATTTTTGTCCAATAGGTCATTTTTCCGCCTAATTATTAAATTGTGCTAATCTACTGTGTTGTTTGTTCGGTCTGCTTTTTTGCTGGCTTGGGTCTGACTAAAATGTCTACCTTGCCGCCTTTTTGGGTAATCGCTTTTTCAGCCGCTTTTGAAACATATTCTACTGATACTTGCACTGTCTTTTCAAGTTTACCATCTGAGAGTACTTTGACAGGAAGTTTAATATTTTCAATTAATCCCTTTTCAAATAATTTTTCTTTTGTTACCTTGCCTGTGAATAAATTTAGATCACTCAGGTTAACAACCTGATTTTTTGGTTTTCTAGATTTGAATCCTTTAAGCTGAGGTAATCTTTTGGTTAATGGATTCTGTCCACCTTCAAAACCAACACGAACACCGCCGCCAGATCTCGATTTTTGACCTTTTGTACCGCGTCCTGCCGTTTTACCAAGTCCGCTTCCGATACCTCTACCAACTCTTTTTCTATTTTTTTCGCTTGTTGCTGACAGATTATTTAGATTCATCTTTTTCCACCTTTTTCTTTGCTTTAGGTTTTTCTACTTTATTCTTTGTTGCTTCTGTTTTTTTGGCTTCTTTCTTTTCTACTGGCTTTTCAGCTTTCGTCTTAATTTCAGGTTTTTTCGCCGTCTTTGATTCCGGTCTTTTTGATAAACTTTTCAGTGCCTCAAATGTAGCATAAACATTGTTTATTTTATTTGATGAACCAATCATTTTGGTAAGGATATCTTTTATTCCTGCAACCTCAACAACAGCTCTCACTGCTCCTCCGGCAATAACACCGGTTCCGGCACTGGCCGGTTTTAAAAATACTCTGGCACCACAATAGACATTCTCTACCTCATGAGGAATCGTCGTTTCATGCAGGTTAACTTCTATCATGTTCTTCTTTGCTTTAGCTACTGCTTTTGTAATTGCCAAAACCACAGCTGAACCCTTAGCAACACCAACTCCAACTCTGCCCTTTTTATCACCGATAACGACAGTTGCTCTGAATCTCAAACGACGGCCACCCTTTACTACTCTGGTTACCCTATCGATTTGAACCACTCTTTCATCGAATTCTTTCGGTTCTCTTTCAAATTTCTTTTTCATTTCTGCCATTTACTTTATCCTTTAGCTAATTAAAATTCTAATCCGCCTTCTCTTGCGCCTTCAGCCACAGCCTTCACTCTACCATGATAGAGCTTTCCGCCGCGGTCATATACTACTTTTGTTATTTTCTTTTCCTTCGCTCTTTTTGCAATAAGCGAACCAACTTGCTTAGACACTTCTGTTTTTGTTCCTTTAGTAAGTTTGGAACCTTTTTCGTAGTCACTGGCGCTTGCCAAAGTCTTCCCGTTTAAATCATCTATAACTTGAGCAAAAATATGCTTGTTTGAAGAAAAAATAGAAAGTCTTGGACACGTTGGCGTACCACTTATCTTTGCCCTAACTCTTCGTTTTCTGCTTATTAATCTATCTGTTTTTGTTGCTTTCATTTTTTTATTCCCGCTTTAACTATCTATTTCCCCGCAGTCTTTCCTGCTTTCCTTCTGATAACTTCATCTGAATATCTTATA
>JAKANV010000042.1 GCA_021823605.1 bacterium
TCACCACTTCAACGATAGTCTTTCCCCCTACGGTCACGGCGGCAATTTCGGGCTTCAATCTGGTGCCTTTACACTTCGGACACTCTTTCTCGCTCATATATCTTTCTATCTCTTTTCGAACGTAATCAGAGTCGGTTTCTTTGTGCCTGCGCCCAAGATTAGCTACCACTCCCTCATAAGTTGAGTCGTATTCTCTGAGCCCCATTCTGACTCTATAAACCTCATCACCCGTTCCGTACATTACCAAGTCTTTCGCTTTTTTCGGCAAATCCTTGTACGGCGCATTTATATCAAATCCATGCTTATCAGCGACCGCATAAAGCAGCTTTATGTACCAGCCCATTTTGCTCGCCGTCCTGCTCCACGGTCTAATCGCTCCTTCCGGAATGGAAAGTTTCGGGTTTGGCACCACTAGCTTCGGATCAATTTCTAGCTTTACGCCTAAACCTGTGCAATATGGACAAGCGCCATATGGTGAGTTAAATGAGAAACTTCTCGGTGATATTTCGGGAAGATTAATGCCGCAGTCAAGGCAGGCGAAGTGCTGGGAGAATATCTTTTCTTCGACGCTCGAAGTATTCCAAAGAATCATCATCCCCTCACCCAGGTTGACGGCCGTTTCCACAGACTGGGCAACGCGCTTCCCCACTTCCGGAGTTAGCGCAAAACGGTCCACCACAGCCTCGATGGTATGCTTTTTGTTCTTATCCAGTGGCGGCAGGTCATCTATCTCAAAAACCTTCCCATCTACACGAACACGGGCATATCCGGCTTTTGTCAGCTCTTCAAAGACATATTTGTGAACACCTTTTTTATCACGAATAATGGGAGCCAGAATAATAAAACGCGAGCCCTTTTTCATTGCCATAATTTGATCAATAATCTGCGGGATAGTCTGCTTCTTGATTTCTTTGCCGCAAAGCGGACAATGAGGAACACCGATGCGGGCATATAGAATCCTTAAATAATCGTAAATTTCCGTAACCGTACCCACCGTAGAACGCGGATTTCTGGTAGTTGACTTCTGATCTATTGAGATTGCCGGTGAGAGCCCGTCTATCTGGTCTACGTCCGGTTTTTCCATTAGACCAAGGAACTGGCGCGCATATGAGGATAAACTCTCCACATAACGCCTCTGTCCCTCAGCATAAATAGTATCAAAAGCCAAAGAAGACTTTCCTGAACCGGAAAGTCCTGTAAACACGACTAATTTATCTCGTGGAATCTCGACATCTATATTCTTTAAGTTGTGTTCGCGAGCCCCGCGAACGTATATTTTATCCTGCATAACCCATCCTCTATTCCCCTCAAAAGGGAAAGTATATCAATAAAAAAGCTTCTTTAAGCCCAAATCTAGAAACCTAAATATTATATAGAGTTTTTCCAGAAATTTCAAGACTTTTTATAAGAAAAAAGGACTTCCCTTTTCAAAAAAGTCCCCTGTGGCGGGGACAAGATTATGTTCTCTTGTCCCCGCCAATGCCCTTTTTTGCTAGGCCGTAATAGATACTTCACCAGTAGTTCCGCAATTCTGACAGCTCACCATCTCCTTGGTATTTGGTGAAACTACTACCACGACCGGAAAGTTACATTTCGGGCAAGATAACGTAAGCGTCCAATCTGGTTTTTTCACCTCTTGGCCGGCCATCTTCACTCACTTCCCCTGTCTTCTTGAAGGGCCTTTTTCCCTAGGATTACTCCAGCACAAAGCGCAAATAGGCCTTCACCAATCCATATGCAGAAAAGTATCCATGTTCCCGGTGTCATCGCTCACCCCCTAAGTTCTTTTTGTCATTAGTTCCTTGATAGCAAGGAGCGCTACAATTCCATCCATGGCGCATATAACCGAGAAGGAAATGGTTATAAATGTCATGGCGGTCTCAGACTCCCTGACGACTGCGTAAATGCTAAGTCCGCCGACAATGAAGCAGATGATAGCGAAGGCCAAAAGCGCCAGTACTATCTTCATTAAAACCGACACTGGTGTCTCCTTTCAAACTTCCTTCGCCAGACGGCCCGTGAGATATACGAGAAAAATGAGCGTAGCCAATTCGATGAAGAAGATGAGAAATCCCAGTTCGGGATGTTGAATAAGAGAGACGACTGCGAAGAGCGGCACCATAAGGCCGAATGACCAAAACAGAATAACCAGTCGCCCGCCTGACTCAGAATACTTCCCTTCCTTGACGCATGAAAAAGCGACGCATACCATAACCACATAAACTACCGTCAAGAATACAGCTAAACATAGTCCAATAATTTCGAGTGGCGACATCTTTTCACCCCCTTTTCAAGTTTCGAGCTTCAAAAGGCTGAGGTAAATACCCCAACCTCTTTTGGCTAATTTGAGCCTTTATTATAGCACTTTTAGTACTTTCTGAAAAGCTTTATGAAATCCTCTTCCCCTTTTGGCTGCTTATTATAGACGAGGAATCGAACGAATGTTTTGATATTTCGAAACTTCAGCGTTTTTAGAACTATATCTGATATTTCTGAAGTTTTAACCTCTTTTTTACCAAGGTCGAGTATCCTCGACTCAACAACATCGACAATTTTGTTTACTATCCTCTCTTTATCTTTCCAGCTTAAGGCCGCCCTATAAATACCCGAATAAACGTTCTCGCGAGAGTATCTCTCCTTTTTCCCTGATTTCTTTATAACAAAAAGAAAGTCCGGCCTTACTTTCTCATAAGTAGTAAACGTTTTACCGCATTTACGGCAGAGTCTTCTGCGCCAAATCTGTGAGGAATCAAAAGTAGAACGGCTATTTTTGACGTCATTAAAATCTTTTCTGCAGTACGGACACTTAATCATATCAATATCTTGACATAAGGTTATTAATTTTTCAACTTGATTTAGTGTTTTTTATGCTCAGAACTTACCTAATTCTTGTACACATAAGCCAATATCAACATAGAAACATCAAAGATATTATGAGACTAGTTAGCAACTTGATAACAAAAGGAGGAAAAATGAGACGAGTACCATATATTGGCATTACCGGTTTCATGAATCGCAAGGAAGTTGAAGAAGTGATGAGCGTAATACCGGAAGGAGCAGTACATAAGTTCATGGTTGGAGTACTGGCAAGCCCGAAGACGATCTCAGGTGCAGGCAACAAGTGGGTCGGCAGATATCCCCTCGCAGAGAAAATCGGTGGTATATTCCCTGAAGACAAAAGAGCTTTCAACCTGATTCATTACGGTGACGGTCTGAAAAGTTCCGAGGGCTTGGGGAAAACACTGATTTCCGTCAGAGAGCAGTTCGGTGGACCAAACATGCACGGCTACCAGCTGAACATGGCATGGCCAAAAGGTCAGGAAATAGCCGAATTCAAGGAAAAGTACCCCGAAATGCAGATAGTTCTCCAAGCCGGAAGATGGGCCCTCGAGGATTCGACCGAGTCAGCATTATCGTTGATGAAACGTTTCCGCGAAACTTATCCGAATGGAGAGGTTGACTATCTGATACTCGATATCAGCGGTGGCCTCGGCGTCCCCCTCTCTCCGTCTCTGATGGTTACAAACCTGAAAATCATGCAAGCAGCCGCTCTGGATGTCAGTTACACCGCTGCTGGCGGACTGCATAAGGGCAATCTCCACCTGATTAATCCGATAGTCGAGATTTGCCCTGACATCAGTCTCGACGCCGAAGGAGCGCTTCGTAATCCGATGGACGACAGCTTGATAATGAGTGAAGCTATCGGATACACAAAAGGCGCATATGAGAAGCTAGGTCGTATTTCGTCCTAATAAATTGTAACTACTTGAGCCCCGCGAAAGCGGGGCTTTTCTTATTTGATTTTTTTTGACTCTATTTTTTCTCTGATTTCGCGAATCTGGTCTCGGATTTTGGCAGCTTGCTCGAATTCTAAATTATTCGAAGCGATATCCATTTTCTTTCGCATATCTTTAACTATTCTCTCGAGCTCATCCTGTGGCATGTCTAGAATATCGAATTTTTCTTCTTTTTTACCCTCTTTTTGCTTAACCATATCAGCTCGTATAGCTTTTTTGATAGTCTTTGGGGTTACTCCATGCTTTTTGTTGTATTCTTCTTGAATCTTACGCCTTCTCTGTGTCTCTCCTATCGCTCTTTCCATGGAAAAGGTCATTTTATCTCCATACATTATTACTTTCCCTTGCGAGTGCCGTGCAGCGCGCCCTATGGTCTGGATTAATGCATTCTCTCCGCGCAAGAACCCTTCCTTGTCCGCATCCAGTATCGCAACGAGTGATACTTCGGGCAAATCCAGTCCTTCACGAAGGAGATTTACCCCGATAATGACATCATAAACCCCAAGTCTAAGGTCACGAAGTATTTCCGGGCGTTCTAAAGTGTTAATTTCAGAATGAATATAGGTCACTTTTATACTTAACTCCTTCAAATATTCGCTTAAATCCTCCGCCATTCTTTTAGTTAATGTCGTTACCATCACGCGTTGCTTCTTTTTGGTGCGAATTTGAATCTCATTTATAAGGTCATCTATCTGATGCTTTGTTCCCCGGACTTCCACTTCGGGGTCTAAAAGTCCTGTCGGCCTTATGACCTGCTCTGCTATCCAGTCAAAGTCCGCACCTTCCCTAACTTTTTCATAATATTCATCGGCGGACCCAACTTCGTGTTTACTGGCAGTACTGAATTCATAATCCCCCGGTGTGGCTGAGATAAACACTGTTTTATCCATAAATTTCTTAAACTCCGAAAAATGAAGTGGGCGGTTGTCCAAGGCGGAAGGTAATCTAAACCCATGCTCCACAAGAGTCTCTTTTCGCGAACGGTCGCCATTATACATTCCCCGAACCTGCGGAACTGTCATATGGGATTCATCAATGAAAAGAAGGAAATCATCAGGAAAGAAGTCCAGCAAAGTTGCCGGCGGTTCTCCGGCCTCTCTGCCTGCCAAATAGCGAGAATAGTTCTCAATTCCCGAACAGTAACCTGTTTCCTTAATCATCTCCATGTCGAAATTAGTCCGCTGTTCTACCCTTTGCGCCTCCAAAAGCTTGCCCTCACTCTTTAAAATTTTTAACCGCCCGTCAAGCTCATTCATTATCTGTGGAATAGCGCCAAGAAGTTTTTCTCTCGGTGTGACGAAATGCTTCGCCGGGAATACCGAAACAGTATTCATTTTTTTCCCAAGCTCACCCGTGACAGGATTCAAATCACGAATAGACTCGACTACATTTCCGTCGAATACAATTCGCACTGCCTTCTCTTCATAAATAGGGTAAATATCCAGAACATCACCGCGAACACGAAACTTTCCGCGTTCAAAAGCTTGATCATTTCTTTCGTACTGAATCGCCGAAAGACGTTTCATAACCTTTTCCTGTTTGAGCTCTTTCCCAACCTCGAAATCTATTTTCATATTTATATAGTCTTCAGGCGAACCAAGACCGTAAATACAGGAAACACTGGAAACTATCAAAGTATCCTTTCGGGAAAGAAGTGCAGCCGTAGCGGCATTCCTCATGCGGTCAATCTCCTCGTTGATACTGGAATCCTTCTCAATATATGTGTCAGTTCTCGGAATGTATGCCTCCGGCTGGTAGTAGTCGTAGTATGAAACGAAATAGCGGACAGCATTGTCAGGGAAAAACTCTTTGAATTCGCTGTACAGCTGAGCGGCGAGAGTTTTGTTATGAGAAATGACTAGTGTCGGCTTGTTTATCTTCTCGATAATATTCGCCGCTGTGAAGGTCTTCCCGGAACCAGTCACACCAAGAAGGATTTGCTTATCCAGAGCTTTTTCAAGACCACGGATTAACTTGGCGGTAGCCTCCGGCTGATCCCCCGTCATTTTATAAGAGCTTTTTAAATTAAATTTATCCATAGCGATTTATTATAACCTAAAAGAGACTTAAATTCTAGTTTAAGCCTCTTAAAATTTTTAAGAATTAATCCGATTTATGGTGTCAGTGCGAATGATTTGTAGAACTTGGTGTAATATTTCTCATTCCATTTATCATAGTCATCCGTTTTTATGAAAAGCGCCCTATCACGATAAGGGATAACGATAACACCCACCTTCTTATCTAATTCTTTATCTTTATAGGTAAACTTTGTTCCCGAAAAAGTAGAAATATCTATTTTTTCCTCAGTAGCAGCCAAGTCCAAATGCGTTTAGATCGGAA
>JAKANV010000043.1 GCA_021823605.1 bacterium
AGCAAGATTTTTTTCATATTCTAACAATTTATTATTCAATAATAGTCCATAATTGTCATATCTTATAGCATCATTATATAATGTAAACGTTTTTGAATTATTATGTTCGAGCCAATACTTAATAACAGTAGAATTTGAGCCTGCAATATTGAGAAATATTTTGCTATTATTATTTTTAATTCTACTTATAAAATATTTATTAAGAATATTTGGCCTAAATATATGATCATAGCACAGTTGTACAACATCATAATCTTTAATATTTGAAACGATCTTATAATTATCTAGAATATAATTTGTTTTTGAAATTAATGTTGATTTAATTTCTAATGATTTTAATATTATATCAGGCATAATCTTTTTATACCCATCTCCATTTGATATTAAAATTACATCATGGCCTAATTCTAAAAATCCGTCTTTAAGATTACTATATAAACCACTAAACTCACCCAATAAAGCAATTTTCAAATATGTACTCCCTTTAATAAATTCTAAGTATCATTTTTTACTATTATTTGTTGTTGAAATTAATTTAACTTTATCAAATACAAGTAACATAGACAATGATTACGCTTAAAATCAATCACAAAATGCCAAAAATGAAGCGGTTTTGTTAGGTATTTCAGCCAATGAAATTTTGCTAAATTGAGCTTATTATTAGGTCTGACTCCAGCAAAAGGAGGGTACACATCCCAACGTCCCTGGAGGGCGAGTCTGGGGTTCAAGGGAGCCTCCCATAAGGCTTCCTAGCATATATCCAAATGAATGACGGCCGCTCGTAGCCGTCTTCATTGTATTTGCCCCGTAAATATACTATAATTTTACATATGTTAGATATAAAATACATCCGCGAAAATCCGGATAAAATCAAAGAAAATAATAAAAATCGGGGTGTCAAAGTTGATATTGACCGATTTTTAGAATTAGATAAGAAAAGAGCTGAGCTAATTAAGCAAGTGGATGATTTGAGGGCAAAGAAAAATAAATTCAAAGGGAAACCAACCGACAAAGAACTTGCCGAGCTCAAAACCACGAAAGAAAAAGAAGAGAAACTGGCGAAAGAGCTTGCTGATATTGAGAAAGAATACAGGGATATTTACCTTAAAATCCCTAATCTGACACATACAGACGTACCCGTAGGAAAAGACGAGAATGAAAACGTTTCTTTAAGAAAAGTAGGTAAGGTTCCTAAGCTTGATTTTAAACCAAAAGATCATCTGGAACTCGGCGAATCACTCGACTTAATCGATATGAAACACGCCGCGAAGATTACAGGTGCAAGATTCTTCTACTTAAAAAATGAACTTGTTTTGCTTGAATATGCTCTGCTGCAGCTAGTTTTTAACACTCTAATAAATGAATCGACACTGAAAGAAATTGCAAAAAAAGCAAAGTTAGACGTTTCGACCAAACCCTTTACACCAATTTTGCCACCAGACATGATAAAGCCAAAGTATTTAGAGGCAATGGGACGACTCGAACCAAAAGAAGATAAATTTTACACCAAAAAAGATGATCTCTATCTCGTTGGAAGTGCCGAACACACGATAGGCGCAATGCATGCCGATGAGGTTTTAGACGAAAAGGATTTACCGCTTAGATACATAGGTTTTTCTACTGCCTTCAGACGAGAAGCCGGCTCTTATGGTAAAGATACTCGAGGAATAATAAGAGTACATCAGTTTGATAAATCAGAAATTGTATCTTTTACAACACCTGAGACGGGAAAGGTCGAACAAGACTTTATAATCGCCATTCAGGAACATTTGATGCAGCAAATAGGCATTCCGTATCAAGCAGTTGCCATCTGCACTGGAGACATGGGAGACCCTGACTACAGACAGGTTGACTTGGAAGCATGGATACCCACTCAAAATAAATACCGCGAAACTCACACTTCTGACTATAATACTGACTATCAATCAAGAAGGCTAAATATTAAGGTTAAGAAGGCAGACGGAAAAACAGAGCACGTTCACATGAATGATGCGACAGCTTTTGCAGGAAGGCCAATGGTAGCAATTTTGGAAAATTATCAGCAAAAGGATGGCAGTGTAGAAATTCCTCTAGCTTTACAAAAATACATGAATGGTATAAAAGAAATAAGGAGAAAATAAGATGCAAATCGATATCAGAGGAGTTGAGACTGTATTAACCGATGAAGTTAAGAAATACGCGAAAGAGAAGGTTAATAAATTTTCAAAATATGGCATAGAAATTATAGGTGTAGACCTTGCTCTCGAAGAAGACCACAATAAAACAGAAAACAAAGCCGGTGTTGCTAAAGTTTTGGTCAAAATCCCCGGTAAAGATATTGCAGTAAAGGGCGAGGGGAAAAATATATTTGTCGCCATTGACGAGATGGAGAGAAAAGCATCGAGAGAGCTGAGAGAAAATAAAGGCAAAATCAAGCAAAAAAGTAAGTTGTCAAAAAGCAAGGAAGTAGTCAGACGGCTTTTCAGACGCGGTTAAACTAAACTTGAACTAATCATATGATTCTAAAAAAGTTATTCGGTAATCCGAATGAAAAGGAAATTAAGAAATTGCGTCCAGTTGTGGATAAAGTAAACTCACTTGAAAAAAGTACGAGTAAGTTAACTGATGCTAAAATTAAGACAAGAGTTTCCGAAATTCGAGAAAAAGTACAAAAAAAGATAGAAAAGGAAATTAACGAAGACACTGAGAAAAAAATAGCTAAGAAAAAGATTAACGACATTCTAGAGCCATATTTGCCAGAAGTTTTTGCTCTTGTTCGAGAAGTTTCGAAAAGAAAGCTGAAAATGCGTCACTTCGATGTCCAGCTTATCGGCGGATACATTTTGCATCAGGGTAAAATCTCTGAAATGAAAACCGGTGAAGGTAAGACACTAGTAGCCACACTTGCTGCAACATTGAATGCATTAACCGACAGGGGAGTTCATGTAGTCACCGTTAATGATTATCTTTCAAAGCGTGACGCTGGCTGGATGGGCGCGGTTTATAACGGTCTTGGCTTAAGCGTTGGGGTAATTATTCATGATGAAGCTTTTGTGTATGATGAGAAGTTTGAGGATGAAAATGCCTTGGATGAAAAAACTAAACATATGCGGCCAGTAACAAGAAAAGAGGCTTACCAAGCAGATATTACATATGGGACAAATAATGAGTTTGGATTTGACTACCTTCGTGACAACATGGTTCAATCTCTAGATCAAATGGTCCAACGAGACTTAAACTTTGCTGTTGTTGATGAAGTTGATTCTATATTAATAGATGAAGCCAGGACTCCACTAATCATTTCTGCCCCAGCAGAAGAGTCAACAAGCAAATATTACCAATTCGCAGAACTCGCTGATAGATTAAAGAAAGATACTCATTACGTGATTGATGAAAAACAAAAAGCTGCGACCCTGACTGATGATGGTATCGCCGAGATGGAAAAAATGCTCGGAATGAATAATGTTTATGAAGAAGGTGGCATCGAGATTGTCCACCACATCGAACAATCGTTAAAGGCGGTGGCACTCTTTAAGAAAGATAAAGATTACGTCGTAAAAGACGGGGAAGTGATAATCGTTGATGAGTTTACGGGTCGTTTAATGCTTGGGCGAAGATACTCTGAAGGTCTACATCAAGCCATTGAGGCAAAAGAAGGTGTCGAGATAAAAAGAGAATCACTGACACTCGCTACTATTTCCTTCCAAAACTATTTCCGTCTTTATACTAAACTTTCCGGCATGACCGGTACCGCCGAAACGGAAGCCGAAGAGTTCCATAAAATATATGAACTTGACGTGATGGTCGTTCCAACAAATATGGAAAATGTCAGAAAAGATTTAAATGATGTCATTTACAAAAATGAACTGGCAAAGTTTAAGGCTATTGTCGATGATGTAAAGGAACGATATGAAAAAGGACAGCCGGTACTTATAGGCACAGTTTCTATCGAAAAAAATGAACTTTTATCAGATATGCTGAGGAGAAATGGTGTAAAGCACAATGTCTTAAACGCTAAATTCCATGAGAAAGAAGCTCTAATTATTTCTCAAGCGGGCCAAAAAGGCGCGGTCACAGTTGCTACAAATATGGCCGGCCGTGGTACTGATATAGTCCTTGGAGAAGGAGTCACCGAACTGGGCGGCTTACATGTGATTGGCAGTGAACGGCATGAAGCACGAAGAATAGACAATCAGCTCCGTGGACGTTGCGGACGTCAGGGCGATCCCGGCTCTACACAGTTTTATGTATCACTTGAGGATGACTTAATGAGAATATTTGGTTCTGAAAGAATCGGCTCAGTAATGCAAAAACTTGGCCTCCCCGATGACCAGCCGATTCAGCATGCCATGATTTCAAAGTCACTAGAGTCAGCTCAGAGAAAGGTTGAGGGGAATAACTTCGACATCAGAAAGCACTTGGTTGAGTACGACGACGTAATGAACAAACAACGTGAATATGTCTATGGAAAACGTAGAATGATTTTGGGCGACATGGACGCAAAAACTGAAATCCTTGATTACCTGAGTGAATCAACCGAGCTTCTGGTAAATGAGAATATCAATGCCCAAACTGAGGAGTTCGACTACGAAAACTTTACAAAGAACTTTGATGCAATAGTCCCGCTGGATAATAAATTCAAAAAGAGCATTCAAAAGCTAAGTCCCGAAGAAATATCCGATAAATGCATCAAGTATATGAAAGAGCAATATGAAACGAGAGAGAAGGAGTTCACTCCTGAAATCACGCGAAATATTGAACGGTCCGTTTACCTTCATATTATCGATACCCTTTGGATTGACCATTTGGATGCAATAGATAATCTTCGCGAAGGAATAGGCCTTAGGGCATACGGGCAAATGGAACCCCTAGTTGAGTACAAAAAAGAATCATACAGAATGTTCCAGCAATTTTTGGCTGGAATCAGAAGTGAGATAGTGAATATGATATTTAAAATCCGAATCCAAACAAACGAGCCACAACAACAGGTTGAGCAAGAGTCTCGTTTAACTAAAGCAGCAGAAAAAGCGGTAGAATCTGGAACGACGAAAAAAGATGATAACGCCTCTATTATGAAGCGCGAATCAAAAAGTCAGGCTGAAAAGAATCAAACAGTCCAAAAAAAGAATAAGGTGGGCAGAAACGACCTATGTCCTTGTGGTAGCGGCAAGAAATATAAAAAGTGCTGCGGAAAATAATGGAGAATTACTATGCCAGACATGAACGAAAATTCTAATAGTCCCAAAGAAGAATATGAAAAACCAAGTGTAGAAGAAGGAGATCATTTATACACAGAGGTTTACTCCGCAGAACAGCTCATGTACCTAGACGATTTCATGGATGACGATACTAACCAAGCATTAGTAGAAACAATATTAAGTGTTGTCCCTTCAAGCAAAGAACAGTCATATGAAGTTCGTATGGGTATAAATCGCCCTAAGATTACTTCAAAAAAAGATGTTGAGGCGGTAAAAAAGAGGGAGAAGAAGTACGAATTCGTTCTAAATAAAGTATCAGGAGAGCAAAGAAAAGCGATAGAGAAAAGGATGAAGTTCACTCAAGCTTTTGAAAAAAGTTTGATTTTCCTTGCAAATGCAAAAAACCTCAACTTCTTTGGCGATAGAATAACTTTGGCCAGAGCATCAAAATATGATGATTATGAGAATGGGACCGATTTGGTGGCAAAAATAGATGTAGGCGAAGGTGTGGAACCAGTTTACTTAAGTCTTGATGCAACCACAGCAACCTGGGAAAAGAACCTACATCGCAAAATGCATGGATTGCACTATGTTCGCTATTTACCTCAAATGTTAAGTGCCGATGAATCAAGAGATTACGTCCCAGGACAGAAAGCAGTGGCTTCAAGGTCTGTCTTTGGCCTTCCACCCAGTAATGCAATCCCTTTTGTCGGGATTGCTAATGATGCCTTGGAATATGATAGGCTTCAGAATAAAAGCAAATTAAGTGAAGAAGAAACGGCTGATATGGAGAAAATAGAAAACAGGCTAAAAAGATCTACTTTTAGAATAGTGTTTGCAAAACAAATGATTATTCAGGCAGAAAGAGCTATCCATGTCTTTAAAGAAACCATTTCTGACCCTGAGTTTCGAAATGATGATCTTAGGAATCATGGAGGATATCTAAC
>JAKANV010000044.1 GCA_021823605.1 bacterium
TTTGGTAATGGCGAAAAATCAATCGATTGAGAATTGTCGTTCACAGTTTGTTTCTGTTCCACCTTAACTTTATCCTCAAGATTTTTTTGGGTATCTGTAACATATGGAATGCTGTGAGGAATAATATCGAGGAATATTAATGCTGCGATAATGAGAGTTTTCATAATTATATCTTATCAAAAATTTTATATTTTCCCTCTTTTAAATTTTCTAACCCGAATTCTCCGATTCGAATTCTTTTTAACTGGATTACACCAGCACCAACTGCTTCTATCATTCTTCTAATCTGCCTGTTTCGTCCTTCATGAATTATCATAGAATATTTTTTATCTCCGATTATTTTAATTTCTGCGGGTGCGGTTATACCATCGTCTAGCTTAATTCCAGCTCGCAATTTTTCGAGTGATTTTTCTGAAAGAACTTTATTTGTTTCCACGATATACTCTTTTTCTTTCTCGTATTTTGGATGCGTCATTTTCTGGGCAAAGTCGCCATCATTTGTCAGAAATATCAGACCCGATGTTTTTTTGTCGAGTCTTCCGACCGGGAAAACAGGTGGGTCATTCGGGACTAAATCTGTAATTATTTTTTCTGCATGCGGATCGCTAGTTGTGGTTGTATATCCAACTGGTTTATTAAGTGTATAATAGACGAATTTATTTTGAGTAATTAGTTTACCGTCCAAATATACTTTATCAGATTCGCTTATTTGGGTACTTAAATCGCGGACTACTTCTTCATTTACCTTGATTTTTCCAGCCAAAACTAAATCTTCGGCTTTTCGTCGAGAATACCCAGTGGATGAAGCGATATATTTATTTATTCTGGTCATTAAATTTAAGTGGTGGCTAATTCTTCCATTTTTGGCAGCTGGTCTTCGTTCTCAACGCCTAGGTATGTGAGCATTTTTACCGTGGTGCCGTATAGTATAGGTCGGCCGGGAGATTCTTTTCTACCCACTTCTTCTATAAGTCCCCGTATCATTAAAACTCTTAAAACCCGGGAGCAATCAGTGCCTCGAATATTCTCTATCTCAGCGCGTGTAATGGGTTGTTTGTAAACTACGATAGCTAAAGTTTCGAGCGCTGCCGGTGAAAGATCATATCGCAACTCTTCGTTTAAAAATTTCGCTACCAGTTCTGCATTTTCCTGCGCGGAGGCTAGTAAGTACTTTTCGTCCTTTTTTATAATTCTAAATCCCCTATCTTTGTATTCTTCAATAAGGGAATTTAGCTCGTTTTGAATTTCAGCCACGCTTCCGTCTATAGTATTTGCTATTTCTTTCAAAGAAACCGGTTTTCCGGCGACAAGAAGCAAACTTTCTATTTGTGATTTAAGATTTTTCTCCAACAGTCTCCAGCCTTTCGTTAGTTGACTTGTATAAGTTTTTTTGTAGTAGCATCAAGGCGTAACATGTGGCATTTATAGAGTTTGCAAAGATAATCACGCCATTATTTATTAATATACCATAAATGAACCACAAAAACGTTCCGGTGCCACCAACTATCATGAAGACTATCGAAACGTCATCAACCTTTTTTCTTATAAATCCCTTCAGAACCTGTGGCACTAGTCCGCTCGCAGTAAGAATCGACGCAGCTATTCCAATTACCCAAATATACATCAAATTCTCTCCACTGTTATGTCAGCAAAGTTTTTGTTTTGCTCGACACTGACCATTTTTCTTTTAATCATTTCCAGAAGTGCTAGAAAAGTAACTATTATTTCTCCCTTTGTCTTTGCGCCTTTGATCACAGATTTAAATGAAAATTTCTTATTCTTCTTAATTAATCCTTGTAGGTGATCCAGTTTTTCCTCAAGTGTAACTTTTATTTCAACTTTCTTTTCTTCTTTCTTCTCCTCGGGTACTTTGTTCAGTGCTTCATGCAGTATTTCCATCAAGCAGTCCATATCGACATTTGTCGGAGGTAGGAAAAGATTCATGTCAGAGTTCCTGATCCCTGGTTCGAAGGATCGCTGGTTTTTATCTAAAATTTCTGAAAATTGATTCGATAATTCTTTGAATTTTTTATATTCTTTAAGTTGCGCTTCCAAATCCTCTATTTCTTCCTCTTCTTCAGTAGATAATACCGGCAAGATCGCCCGGCTTTTTAAATACAAAAGCTTTGATGCAACGATTAAGAAGTCAGCGAGGTTTTTATTCGATGTATTGATTTTCTGAATTTCGTCCAAATAATTATTCGTAATGTGAGCCAGAGCAATCTGGCAAATATCGAGCTTCTCTTTCTCAATTAAATTCAAAAGTAAATCAAGCGGGCCCTCAAAACTTTCCGTTTTAACAGCAAGCATTTATGGCCTCAGTCGGTTAATGTCACGCGGGAAAAGACTTGCCTCTCGGATGTTATCGAGATTCAGAAATTTCATTGTCAATCTCTCAAGACCTATTCCGATTCCTCCATGCGGGGGCATGCCATACTTAAAGATGGAAAGATAATCTTCGAAATCTTCCGGGTTCATACCGCGGTCTTTCATTTTCTTTAGGTAATCTTCGTAAATGTGTATTCTTTGTCCACCAGTTGTCACCTCTACGCCCCTGAATAGCAAATCGAAACTTAGTGTTTCCTTCGGCTCCTTTAGGTCACTCATGGTGTAGAAAGGACGCTTCTTTGACGGATAGTGTGTGATGAATATAAATTCGCTGCCGAGATTTTTTTGAGCATATTCGCAAATCTGTTTCTCGTGTTTTGGTTCCAGGTCTGGTTCGCCAAGGCATTTTTCGCCATATTCTTTTTCAAGAATTTTTTGTGCTTCACTTAATTTTATCCGAGGAATTTTGCCTTTTATTTGGGGAATTTCTGCTCCCAGCATTTCAAAGTTTTCGACTGAGTTTTTCTTTAGTCTTTCTGTTAGACTTTTTAGAAATTCTTCTTCTAAATCCATTATTTCTTCATAGTTTTCAATAAAGCCCATTTCCAGATCTAAGCTGACATATTCATTCAAATGCCTTGATGTGGAATGCTTTTCGGCGCGATATACATAAGCAGTCTCGTAAACTTTTTCAAAAACGCCAACCATGATTTGCTTGTACATTTGGGGACTTTGGGCCAAATATGCTTTTTTCTTAAAGTAGTCGACCTTAAACATTTCTGCGCCGCCGGTTTCAAGCCCGGAGGAAACGGTTTTGGGCGTATTTACCTCGATAAAGCCTCTTCCTTCCAAAAACTCCCGAAACTCATTTGTGATTTCTGACTGAACCCTAAAAATTGCTCTCTGCTTTGGATTTCTTAGCGTTATCGGTCGGTTATCAATCAAAGTATCAAGATTAACACTCATTTCCTTCTTGTTTATTGCAATCGGGATATCTTCCTTAACCGGTGAAATAATCTCAATTTTGCAGTCGTGGAGTTCAGCCCCATGTGGAGCTCTCTCCTCTTTAACCACTTTTCCGGTGATTCTCACCACGGTTTCAGTTGTTAAATCTTTCAATTTGTCATTTTCCTTTGACCCGTCAATGACAGCCTGGGCAAGTCCGGCACGGTCGCGCAAAACGACGAAGCTGATGCCACCAAGTTTCCGCAGTTTATGTATCCAGCCGGAGAGAGTAACCTCTTTCCCGATTTCTTTATTAATTTCTGTCGTTAGTGTTCTTTTCATGCTTAAAATTATAGCAGTAATTATGACTTTAGCCAATAAAAAATCCCCGTTTGGGGGGCTTCCTCATCTGTTATGAATTCAGGTTCTTTATCCTCTCGGAGGACGGGATAGAACTTCTTTTGCCTTTTCTACAACGTCAGATAGGGTTGTTTGCGACTTTACCAAATATGCATCGGCGCCTAACTGTTTGCCCTTCTCTATGTCTGATGATTGTGACAGGGCGCTCATGATAATAATTTTCGTATTCTTAGTTTCGGGAGTCGCTCTTAGGATATCCAAAACGTCCATTCCGGAAATTTTTGGCATCATTATATCCAAAATAATCAGGTCCGGTTTTTCCTTAATCGACTTAGCTAATGCTTCCTCTCCATCTCCGGCGGCAGCAACTTCAAAGTTTTCCGCTGTAAATCTAGCAGAGTATATTTCTCTCAGTGCTACATCGTCTTCAACCAGTAAAACTTTAGTCACTTGATTACCTTTTTCTTAATAACCTTATGTTAATGAATATGTATTCTTTTTGCAAGTATTAATCTAATGATCTGGGAACTGTAAAGAAAAATTTACTACCCTTGCCCTCAACACTTTCGACTCTGATACTTCCGCCAAATGCCTCGACTATTGATCTTGTGATATACAGACCAAGGCCAGTGCCACCAACTTCCCTCGTTGCTGTGTTGTCGACTTGGTAGAACTTCTCAAATAAATGTTTTTGTCCGTTTTCCGGTATACCTACTCCGGAGTCAGCGACACATACTTTTGCAAAGTCATTGTCATAATCTATTGAGATTTTTATAGTCCCGTCCTTGGTAAATTTGATGGCGTTTTCCACCAAGTTATTCAAGACTTCCCGAATTTGCTCGCGGTCAGCATGGACATCTAGGGATCTTCCGATTACCTTGCCCTTGATGGTTGGGTCTGGATTTGAATCATATTTTAGTTCGGTATTCTTCTCTTTAGCCTTTTTCTGGAAAACCTCTATGACTTCTTCGGCCAAATCTTTTAATGCAAAATTTGTGATTGTATACTCAAGTTTCCTGTCTTCTATTTTTGTAACGACTAAAAGATTTTTTATTAGGTTGGACATAGCGCTTGCAGTATTAAACGCTTTATTTAAATATTCTGTCGCCTTACTGTCCACCTTGCATACTTTGTCATTTAGGGCCAGTTCTATGTAGCCAGACATTGCTGTGATAGGAGTCCTGAGCTCGTGTGATGCTGTCGAAACAAACTCTGACCGCATTCTTTCGACTTCCCTTTTCTTTGTGACATCACGGAAAACACAGATTGCTCCCGTTACTTTTCCGTCCATATCCTTGATTGGAGCATATGTTCCCTCAAGTTTTATGTCACTTTTGCCTCTTCCTGGGTAGCACAAATCCTCTCTGACCACATTTTCGCCGGTGTTCCATACAGCTAGAGCCGGACAGTCTTTCTCGCAGACGCTTATGCTCTGGTCATTTTTAAGATTCATTATTTTTTTGCAGGGTAATCCGATGACGTCTTTTTGTTTCCAACCTGTGATTTTTTCTGCCTGAGGATTAAAAAGTATCATTTCCCTTTTTGTGTTCACCGCGTATATTCCATCACCGATGTTTGAAAATATCGCTTCATCTTTGCTCCTGTCAGCCGACACGCTCTTGGTATATTTTTCCAATTTATTTTTTTCAACGATACTTTCGCGGTACCTAAAGCCAAGGAAAATGGAAAAGAATGTAACTGATATGAGAGCAAAGAGATTGGATCCGTTGGTAATGAAAAAGTTCTGGATTGATTGGTTTTTTAAATATAGCTCACTGAAGAAAAAATAGCTTATGGTAGCGACTAAAATGACGGTACTTACTATAATTGAGTAAAAAGCAGAAAGGATTAGGAAAAGGTAAATTAATGGGAAATAGAAACTATTTGTGCTTCCGGTCATTTCAAGTATTACAAAAAAGTATGCCAGTACAAAGGATGATTGTAGTAGCAAATTAGACCTTGGCTCGGTGCGATTTAAGCTGAACGAGAAAAAGAAAGTGATAATTCCGAATATCGACACGCCCGCGGTTATTCGAATTAGATCATTCATAACAATCTTGTTTTGGCTAAAGACTGCTAACCAAAGAAAACCAATAAAAACCGTCAAGTTTACAGCAAAAATTACATACGAAAAATATTTGCTAAACTTTTCAATCTTATCTTTGTCTATTAAGTCTCCGAGACTGACTAGTTCTATCTCACCCCTCCCTCTATGCGAAAAGTTAATACATAAGAATATTATAGTGTGAATTTTTTTATTTTCAAAGAGTTTCTAGAGTTAAAATGGTTACATTTTGCTAAGGCCAAAGTTCAAAAGTGCGTGGGCATCTTCATTGCCTCGTTCTGACCCCATAAATACAAAGATGAATTTCTTGCCATTTTTTTGAGCTACACCGATAAACGTATTTCTTGCTTCATCGGTAAAGCCTGTCTTCGCGCCAA
>JAKANV010000045.1 GCA_021823605.1 bacterium
CGCCTGAGGAAAAATTTATTTTTGATCTTGCGATCATGAACTATTTCCATCCTACCGGTTCCTCTTTTTAATGGCTGTGTGGGAGGCTTGCGAGTGGCTGAGATGATCAAGACCCTGAGTAAAGAGTTTCAGCACATGCTCATCATCCAGGGAATAAAAGGCGATCCGCCCTTCCTTGCGGTACTTGACCAACTGCGCCATCCGCATGGTCCGAAGCTGATGGGAAACAGCGGATACAGTCATGGACAGTGCTGAGGCGATATCGCAGACACAAAGTTCACCATCAGCAAGAATTGAGATGATGCGCAAGCGGGTAGGATCAGACATTACCTGAAAGATGCGAGAGAGGTCGGTAGCAGCCAGGCTGTCCATGGCCCTTTTCTTCGCTTGTTCTACTGCTTCGGGGTGAATACAGGCAACATCACAAACGTCTTTTTGGTGAATAGTTGAGCGCATATTCAAATAATATATTATCTCCTGCCCGTGTCAAGAAAAAATTGATCAGTGTAGAGGTTGGTTGCTCCGGATCATGAAATCTTCTTCGCAAGCCCTACCAGTTGTTGTATCATAAGCCTGTCGCTGTTCAGATAACGTCCGAACAGCTCGACCAAAACAATGATAAAATACATTTATGGTAGAAAGAAGTTCAGAAGAATTTAACAACCCATCAGAAGAGATTGATAAGGTGAAAGAAATTAACCGACTAGTTGATTCGGCGGGTCATCATATTGGTCATTTCCTATTAGGCAATCGATTCGAGGAAGAAACTGATATTTATACTGACTTAGGTCACCTACAAACGGGTCTAAAAGCTGCCATTTCATTAAATGAACTAGTTAAAAATGAAGATTTGAAAGAGATAATTGACATTCTTCAGTCTATTGAAGGTAACTCAAGAAGAGATGATGAACTATTAGATAAGATTAATTCCTTAATGGATAATCTTCATAACATAAAAGAATGAATAAGCTTATTATCTTCACAGACGGAGGGGCGAGGAACAATCCGGGACCAGCAGGAATCGGGATTGTTTTGTATGATGAGAATAAAAAAATTGTTGAGACATTCAAAGAGTACATTGGTGAAGCGACAAACAATCAGGCAGAATATAAAGCATTAGTCAAAGCATTACAGTTGGCCGAGAAACACTCTCCAAAAGAAATTGAATGTTTCTTAGATAGCGAGCTAGTCGTAAAACAGCTGAATAAACAGTACAAAGTAAAGGATCCAGATCTTCAGGTCATATATAATCAGATTTTAGATTTATCAATATTCAAAAATATCAGCTTTAAACATGTTCGAAGAGAACAGAATAAGCTGGCGGATAAACTGGTCAATGAGGCAATAGATGAAGCACAAGGTTAAAAATTTCTTTAGATTCAAACCTAAGAAAAAGAGGATTAAAACTGATCACCAAGTTATTGCTTCCTTAGGTATATTTATTCTCTTTGCGGGGATAGTTTTCGCGGTTTCATATAAGGATTTGTCAGCTCCTAAAACAGAGATTTCCAAACCTGCTAAAAATACTCAGAGTGAACAGGTGGTAAAGAAACCACAAGTGAAGGCTAAAGACCAGAAACCGGTACCGAGAACTGACCTGAAAGTTCCAATTCTGATGTTTCATCATATTCGCGATCCCAAGCCAATTGCAGACAAAATTCAACATAATCTCTCGGTGTCTCCAGAAAAGTTTAGAGCAGATTTAGAACTGCTAAAGCGTAACGGCTATCAGGCAGTGAGTATCGATGATTTGAGTAGAATCTTTAGCGGAGAATTACAAATAAAAAAACCAGTTGTCTTAACCTTTGATGATGGCTATGACGATAACTTTACTCAAGCCTTCCCTGATATTGTATCTGCAGGTATGACTGGAAACTTCTATATTATTACAGGTTCGGTGGGTAAGCCTGCATACATGACGGCTGGTCAGCTCAAAGCTATGGAAAAAGCAGGAATGACGATAGGTTCTCATACTGTGGCTCATGAAGATTTGGCCATTATTTCTGTTGATAGGCAGACTAAGGAACTTGCTGAGAGCAAAACATTTCTAAAGAACCTTCTCGGCAAAAATATCGCCGACTTGTGTTATCCTTCAGGAAAATATAGCCCTTTGACTTTGACTATTGCAAAACAACTTGGTTATAAAACAGGAACTACCACAAAGTTTGGTTTGGCTGAACTGAATTCAGATATGTTACAGCTTCCCCGGGTTAGAATGACCGAGGCTACAAACTTGAGCGCTATTTTGCGCTAAAACTATCTTCTTTTCCAGACCGTGTAGTTCCTAAATTCTTTATCGGGGGTGTAGTTATTCAACATATAGAGAATGACTTTTTTGTTTTGGTAATAAAGATTTTTTGGATCTTTAGCAATAATCCAATATTTTGGTTTTGATTTATCTAAGTCGTTGATAAAGGTTTGATCAAGGTTGAAACCATATTTATCACGAGTATCTAAAAGCAGAACACTGGCAGAAATATATCTGGAACCTGCATCACGTTCAGCCATCCTATATAAAACTGCGCCGTAAGTGTAGGCTTCTATTTTGTCATTCTTGTTTGAATTAGCTTTAATATAGTCGGCAATTTGTTGGTACTCATTTAGCTCTGCCTTCACATTACCCGTAAATGAATTGAGCAGTTGTTTGCTCGACATAGCAAATGAAACGGCCATGCCACCGAGTAAAATCAGGACAATAATTAAATTCTTGGGTTTGGCAATCTGTAAAAATATATTTCCACCGTAAGCGAAGATGAGCATAAAAATCGGCATTGAGATTAAAAAGTAGTAAGGGTAAAAAGAACCAAGTCCGAAACCAATGAAGAGAGCGCCAGCCAAAGCAAGGAGTAAAAATCGATAGAGCATATCGGATTTTATTTTCTTGAAATCTTTAAGGAAGAATACCGCGAATATGGCTAAAGGTATAAAGAAGGGAAAGATTATGAAAACAAATATACTTTGCGGGGAAACATTTCCACCCCAAGCACTTTGGGCATACTTAGAACTGAAGAGGAACGATGCGACAAAGAAGTCATGCAGTGCGCTTAGTGACTGGAAATAGATTAACCAAAAAGCAGTTTGCAGTATTATCGGAATGCCAAAAACCAGATAATTTACAATGAATTTCTTTATGCTTTTATAGCTTAACAAGAATATCTCGACTATGATTGGCAAGCTTAGAACCAGAAAGTTTCCCTTTAGGTAAAAGAGGATTGAAAGGCAGACTCCTGAGAGAAAAAGGTTTACGAGTTTCTTATCTTTATAGAATTTGAAAAAGGCGAGGAACATTAATATCAGAAATATGACGCCGATATTTTCTGTATTATTTCCGCTGGATGCAAACTGAGCCAGGTTTCGCCAGAAAACATAGAGAAGAAGTGCGACCCTTGCAATTTTTTCGGCGTTTTTCTTAAAGAAGTTTTTAGTGAATGTACCGGCGAGTTTGTAAAAAAGAAAGATATCGAAAATTGTGAGCGCTGTTAAAAATATCCGATGGAGAATTAGATTCCCGCCAAAAAGCAGGTGCATCAAAGCATTAAATTCAAAGATTAGCGGGGGCTTGTGATCCCAAGCGTTTACGTATAAGAGGCCGCCCCTAGCAATGGTTTTGCCGACGTAATAGAAAATCCAGTGATCGCTATCGTAAGGATAGAACCAGATGGCCATTCTTGCCAAAATGAATACCAGAATAAGGAAAACCCAGAAGGCCTTTTTGCTTTCTAGGAATCGATTAAATAAGTCCTGAACTTTTCGCATGTAAACACTTTATCAGAAATTAAATATGATGTCATTTTTTCTTGTTCTTGTATCTTGGAATTTATTTTTTTGTGCTATAATGGAGTCTATGAAAAAGATATTTAGAAATAAAACAGCATTACTCTTGGTCGTTGCATTAATTGTCGGTTTTGGAGGCACGTTCGCTTATTTATCAATGACAACAAAAAAAGAAGCTCCCAAAAGTGAGAACAGTAAAACACAGGGTAATTCAACGGTTCAGACAGAAAAAGGAGGGGGCCTTGATCAAAATAATGCTAAAACACAGACTCCAGCGCCAGCGCAGGAAAAAGCTCCTACAAGTACTCAAACCAGTCTTGGGAGTATAAACGCTTCTGTAACGGCTCAGAAATCGGTTTCCGATGATAGCATCTCGATACTGTTCTACATAGAAGGGTCTGGAACTTTCAGCATTCAGGAAAAAAGCGGTAGTACTTGGCAGACAACTAAGGAAAATGTAAGTTATGCCGGAACAGGGGGACTGAATGCAGGCGTTTTAGCCGCCGGGCAAGCCTCCAAAACTCTCAGAGCCCTAAAGATTGAGAATGGTAAATATACAGCGGTGACGAAAGAGTTTACTATTAACCGGTCAGAAGTTGACGCGGCTTTAGGTATAAAAACTTACAATTAATATAAATCTAGGAGGTACATGAAAGTAGCTATTAATGGTTTTGGCAGGATAGGGAGACAGGTTTTCAAGATATTCACAGAGAAATATCCTAACGTTGAAGTTGTTGCGATAAATGACCTTGGTGATAATAAAACACTAGCTCACCTTTTGAAATACGATTCAAACTATGGGACTTTTGATGCAAAAATTACATCAGATTCAGATTCAATCGCTGTAAATGGTAAAAAGGTTAAAGTCTTAGCCGAGAAAGACCCCGTAAATCTTCCCTGGAAAGAACTTGGTATCGATGTGGTCATAGAGTCCACTGGCTTTTTCACAGATGGTGAAAAAGCAAAGGCTCATCTTGAAGCGGGAGCAAAGAAGGTTTTAATCTCAGCGCCGGCTAAGAACCACGATATTACATTGGTTTTGGGAGTGAATGAGGATAAATATGATAAGGATAAACATAATATTATTTCCAATGCCTCCTGTACCACAAACGGTCTGGCCCCCATCGTTAAGGTTTTAGTTGATAACTTTGGTGTCAAACGCGGCCTGATGACTACAATTCATTCCTATACAAATGACCAAAGGATTTTAGATTTGCCACATGAAGACTTGAGAAGGGCAAGGGCAGCGGCTTTAAACATTATTCCTACGTCTACTGGTGCAGCCAAAGCGTTAAAAGAAGTAATCCCTGAAGTAGATGGTATTTTGGATGGGATGTCTCTTCGTGTGCCGACTCCAGTTGTCTCAGTTAATGATTTAGTTGTAGAGCTTAAAAAAGATACAAGTGTAGAAGAAATCACAGCTAAGATGAAAGAAGCAGCACAGGGAAGGATGAAGGGGATTCTAGAAGTAGCGGATGAGCCGCTAGTTTCAATGGATTATAAAGGAAGTCAGTATTCATCCATTTATGATAGCCTTCTTACTAAAAATATAGGTGGTAATTTCTTTAAAATAATCGGCTGGTATGACAATGAATGGGGATATTCAAACAGGCTTGCTGATTTGACCAATTTCATATACTCTTAGAAGATGAATATGAAAACTGTTAAAAATGCTAGTCTAAAGGGAAAAAGAGTAATCCTTCGGGTTGATTTCAATGTGCCCATGGAAAAAGGGCGAATCTTGAGTGATGACAAAATCGTTGAGACTCTTGATACCATAAAATATATATTAGATAAAGGTGCATCCGTTATTATTATTTGCCATCTTGGTCGTCCTGGGGGTAAAAAAGTGAGTGCTCTTAGTTTAAAGCCCGTTGCTAAGCGGCTCGAGAAACTTCTTGGAAAGAAAGTTGAATTTTTAGGTGAAGTTATTGGTGCAAAGTCTAGGGAAAAAGCCGAGAAACTCAAACCCGGCCAGATATTGATGCTAGAAAATCTACGTTTCACACCCTATGAAGAATTGAATGATATGGAGTTTGCGAAGAAGCTGGCGAGCTTGGGTAATATTTTTGTTCAAGAGGCATTTCCAAGCGCTCATCAAAACCATGCTTCAATGCTTGCAATCACCAAGTATCTTCCTTCATATGCCGGTCTGCATTTTGAAAAAGAATACACCGAACTATCAAGAATACTAAACGAGCCTAAAAAGCCGTTTGTATATGTAGCTGGTGGGAAGAAAATAGGGACAAAGGAAGAGATATTAAAGAAGATTA
>JAKANV010000046.1 GCA_021823605.1 bacterium
ATTTGTCAATATTTCCCTACAAGCAGAGTAACTGCGTTTTCTGTCATTCCGTGCTTGACACGGAATCTATTTGGGTCCTGAATCGAGTTCAGGTCACAGACTCCCAAATGGGAGATGACGACTTTGTAGATACCCTGACAAACAAGTCCCAGTCAAAGGAAAAGTCCTCCGGCTGAAAAAGGCATCATTCGACAAGCTCGGGATAATGTCACTAGTAAGGCGATCTAAAGTAATGTTTGTCATATGCTTTTTGTTTCACGTCAATCCAGTATGAATCGGGCGATTGTTTTTGTGTGGCAGAAAACTTATAAAAGACAAACGCGAGGCCGATGACGGGAAAGTAGGAAAGAAAAAGGATAAGTGTTATAAAATAATTATTGAGTGTCCTAACAAGTTTTCTCATATGTCCTACGCTCTTTTAAATCTAAATAAGCCCGAATATAATTGCTGTTTGAAGATAGATTCTTCCCCTTCGACCCGCTTCACCGCGTTAAACGTGGCTTCGCCAAAGCTCCAGCGAGGCGAGCAAGCTCAGGATCAGAATGACAAATCGTGCATGGTTTACTCATATGATGGGGTAGAGGAAGACAGGCAGGGGGGAGACCTGAGCACTGATGACAAGAAGGGCAATGATGATGAGAGCAAGTACGATCGGGATAATCCAGATCTTGCGTGACTTGGTAAAGAGGATATACATTTGCTTGAGAGACTCAAACATAATATGATTGTAGCAGCATATCCATCAGCTTGACAAGTAACAGGGCAGATGATATATTCCAAACATCCTAGAGTATTATGACTGAAAACAGGCCTTCACAACCAGACGGTCTACCTTCGAAGCAAACGTCTGAGACAAATTCCATGCAGCGGCGTGTAGACAGGCGTCAACTGTTAAGACGCGCGGTCGGATTCGGATTAAGCGTACCGGTGGTTGCTGCAATTCTTGATGCATGCAAGAAGGGATCGTCAAGTGAATCACCTGCGGCCACAGCATTTTCTTCTCCTGCTGTCTCGCCAGCAGCTTCGGTTGACAATGGCACTCCCGGAAGTATTGGAAACGGAGCTACGGGTGCCAGAGCTACAGAGTCTCCAACTGTTCTTGCTACGCCTGATGTGCTAAAACCCTTAGAAATTACCGCAAGCTATCTCACTACTCCATTTCGAAAGGTTTTTCCGGTGACTAGCACGACAGAGTTTGGCTACATGACGAGAAAACCCGGTGGGGTTGATAAAGTTGCTGTGAAAGATATGATCTCGGATATGCAGATAAATTGGAATCTGGATGCAACTCTTGACTTTGATACGGTAAAAAACCAACCCGTAACCTCCCTTGAAGCACTTCTCTCACTCACCGTCCTGGGAGGATTGGAGAATGATACTGTAGACTTTACACCCACCAGTGATGCTCTCAAAGACTTCAGAATGCCTCGCGTCACGCTCTCCAACACAGGAGGAAAGACAGAGGAGACATTTACCAACACCAACCCTCCCGGCTGGACTGTCCGCAAAGATGCCCACCTGGTAGTCATAGGTACATACACTGATCGAAACAACGTCAAACAAGCACTCGTCTCAGTTGACGACTCACTCAGAAAACCCAAGGAAGTGACGCTCTCCATCGCCTCTGTCCCGCTCACCCTTGACCAGACAAAAGAGGGTGAAACATCACTTACCGATCTTCTGAAGGCAAGCGGTACAACACTTGACACAGACAAAGGAACAGTTACCCTGCCCAGCGGCAAAGAGACACTCCTCAACACTATTGACAGTGGCCTGGTAGACCTCATCCTCAACCAGGCAGGTGGTATCTATTTTATGGATAAAGACCCTCTCAAGAAGAATCCGGACAAGACACCCGTCCTTAATGAAAACCCGGTAGTGCCGTATCCTAAAGTGTCTGAGGTGCCAAGCTTTGACAAAGTAGCGAAACATGATGACGGAAGAGTCTTGGCATATGACAAGGATGGCAAGCCGGTGGCACGGGCAAGGTACTATCCGTGGAAGAATCAATGGGAATGGAAAGAAACAGATAAACTTAACTATTCTTTGAGGGAACTGGCAGATGCAAGAAATAAAGTAATTGGCGTCTTTATTGATCCAGCAGTAAACATAGATAAAGATCTCGTTGCAGACGAGTTTAATCTTATTCAGCCGGGGGCATTCGGCTGGGGTTGGTTATATCGAGATGGATTTGACAAGCCCCCTAATCTGGATCTTGCGAGGAAATGGCTATCTTTTGCTAAAGAGAACGGACAGAAGGTAAGGCTGCATCCATTGGTATATGATAATTATATCCCAGCTTCATTCGGAGATACGATAAAGACACCTAAGGATGCAGTTGCATTTCTTGAGGGACATATAACTGCTTTGTTTACAGCATTTCCTGATGTTGATGAGGTATTATGTGTAAATGAAGCGGTATGGGCGACAAAGGATGGAGCAACGGGCTATAGCAACGGGCCACTCTATCGCTTACTAGGCCCCAGTTACGTTGAAACAGTCTTCACTATTGCCCAGAATGTAAGAAAGAAGCTTGGTGCGAAGATGAAACTTATATACAATGATTATGGACATGAAACACCTGGCCCAAAAGCAGACGTAGTTTTTAGCCTCGTGAGTGACTTAAAACAGAAAGGCCTTATAGATATGGTTGGTTTTCAGGATCATGTCACTGGAAATTTGATGGGTGACGGTAATAATCTAGATCCTTTACACTTTCCAGCCTTGAGTGTACTATCAGGGCAGCTAGACAGATATATCAAAATAGGCGTAAATCCTGTGATAACAGAATGTGATGTTGATGAAAGCCAAATGACGGGAACTCAAGAACAGAAGGATGAGCTGCAAGGGAACATTTTTAGCGAAATCACGGAATTAAGCGACATGGACGGTTGCGAAGGAATGACGCTTTACGGCTATAATAGCGGTGACTCTTGGCTAATAAAAAAGGGTGGTAAATCACCTCTGCCTTTTGACGGTACTAAGAGAAAAGTAGGCTACTATGACATAGGTAAAAAATTAGCTTCAGGTATCACCCAATATTCTTCTTAAAAGTACTCATCCTTAAGATAATACCCTCTATTTCGCATTCTTATTTTCTCTACCTTCCCTTTTACCCAAAATAAAACCAATATTGCCATGCAGACATTTATTGAGTCCAGAAATCTTAAAACAATCGGATTAGCGGCAGAGATCCACGCCTTTAGGCGTGGATGAATGTATATTAATCAAAATCAGCTTAAGCTGATTTAGTAAAATGTTTCCAAGTGTCATGGCTTTAGCCATGGGTATCTACATGAAAAAGTTATAAACATAGCTCGGGACCTATTTAATTATCTGACTAAAAATAAAATAATCCCTTGCGACTAAAGGGATAATGTTGTAGGTTTATAATAAATGCTTGATGAATCTAGAATACTACAAGGTACCGTAAGATGACCGGTGGATTAAGGAGCGAAAAGATGAAAAGACTACAAAAGCTAGCAATTACCAAACTGAATTTTATAAATCCGCTGAAATTTGTGGCAGTTTTTTCGAAATGAAAAAATATCTTTTTTCAATCGTTATTCCAACATATAATGGAGAGAAAACAGTTGGTAGATTGCTTGGTAAATTAGCTACCATTACTGGCAATTACAGCAAAGAGGTGGTTGTCATCGACTCAGAATCGAGGGATAGTACTTTGGAGATTGTAAAAAGTTTTAAAAATAAAATATCTAACCTTAGAATTATAAATATTAAAAAGAAGGATTTTAACCATGGGGAAACGAGAAATTTGGGAGTCAGAATGTCTCAGGGAAAGTATATTTGCTTTTTCTCTCAGGATGCAGTTCCGAGGGATAAAAATATATTTTCGTGTTACCTAGAAGATTTTAATATCGATGATAAAGTTGTCGCCATATTTGGCAAACATGTCCCTTATGAAAATACCCCTATAATCCAGAAGCTTGAAATACTTTGCAAGTGGGAGAAAATGGATCAATACGTCAATCATTTGGGAAGACTTATTCAAAACCTAGAAAAACCGTTTATTCCATTTACTGAAGAAAACAAACTCTTATGGTATATGCTTTCTAACACTTCAAGCTGTTATCGAAGATCCTTTCTTATCCAGAATCCATTTCCTAAAGCGGAATATGGTGAGGATCTTCTCATGGGAAAAACAATAATAGAAAAAGAACTTATCAAAGTATATGACATTCGTTGTGCGGTAACCCATTCTCATACTTTTAATATCCCCCAATACTACGCTCGAGAACAGGAAGATTTAACCTTTCGTCGTTCACTAATTGGCAAAAATCCAAAAACGAATATTTCATGCAAAATAAAGAAAATTTTCTCTTTAGAAGAACCTACATATAAAAAAATGAAATATTTGTTTGAGTTTTTTATCTATTATGGAATGAAAGTAATTATTATAATTAAGATTAAATGAAAATACTTCTTGATGCTCATATGCTTGGCCAGAAACAGACGGGGATTGAGAGATGTTGGAGTAATTTAGCTGCTAATCTTAAAAAAAATAAAAACGCTGATATAATTCTTTACAGCAATCTCTCAAAAGAGAAATTAAATAGCTTTGCCTCAAGTGGTGTGAAAGTTTATAAGCCATCTTCAAAAAATGGTTTTTACCGTATTCTTTTAGGCTTTAATCAGGCAATTATCAAAGAAAGACCTGACCTTATCCATGTGAGCAACTTTACTCCTTATACAAAAAGTTGTCCAATAATTACAACGGTTCATGACCTTTGTTTTAAAACTTATCCTGAGACGTTTAAGAGTAAAAGTCTTTTGGCTTATAATCTTTTTTTTAAACACTCACTGGATCTGGCAGATGCGGTTATAGCCGTGTCCCTTTCGACTAAAAATAATTTAATCAATTATTATGGTGTCGATCAGGCTAAAATCTTTGTTGTTTACGAAGCGCCTGACCCTGTGTTTCAATATTTTGAGAATAAAAATAAACTAAAACAAGAAATATACGAGAGGTTTAAAATCGATAGGGACTTTTTTTTAGTTGTTGGCGATGTTGACAAGCGAAAAACCCCACTCAGTATTATTAGGGCTTTTCAGAATTTCTCAAAGAATAATGGCCTGCAACTGGTATTTGTTGGTCAGAACAAAATGATGGACATAATTAATCGACAATATAAGGATGAATTAAGCAAGGTGAATATAAGGTTTCTAGATTATGTTTCGGATTATGAGTTAAAATATCTTTATAACGGAGCTTCTGCTCTGATTTTTAATTCTTTGTGCGAAGGATTTGGATTACCTATCGTAGAGGCAATGAGTTGTAAGACGCCAGTTATTTGTAGCGATATTCCTGTTTTCCGAGAAATAGCTCACAACGCTGCCGTTTTTGTTAAGAACGAAATAGAGCTTTATAAGGCAATGAAGCTCGTAATCCAAGATGTTTCCTTACGGGGGAAATATGCTGAGCTAGGATTTCAGAGAAGCAAATTTTTTTCCTGGGATAAAGCAGCAAATGATACAATGAAAATTTATGAACTCGTTCTTGACAATAATCGGAGTCGAGAATGAAAACCCTCTATTATTTTATTTTCGAAAAAGGGTGATTGTCAATTACAAGATAATCTATCTTAATCTTTAAATGGTCTTCGACGCTTGTACTGGTGACTCGACTATCGGTAGTGACGCAATCAGAGGTCTCCTCGACTTATTACTTCTGATGGTATGATTGGCCATAACCAAGCCAACTTCAAGCTTGCAATAAATTTTTTAGATCCTACTTGACTTTATCATTTCGTTTCTCATATGATGGTGGTAGGTATCGGAGATGGAAGAAGTTGATCAAGTACCACAGCAAAATAATAAGTCCTCACTAAGTTCATACGTTATTGAGGGCGGAGTGATACTGGTCCTCACTGTAGTAATCCTCTTCACGCTTAACTATTTCAGCCTTATTCCT
>JAKANV010000047.1 GCA_021823605.1 bacterium
GCCGTCCAAGTTTTCCTCTTGGCTCATCAAAACATCTTTGTCTTCGATCTTTGACCTCATATAAGTTTCGTCAAACTCCGGTGCTTGCCATTCATTAGATGCAGCCGTAGCAGCTGCGGCGGCGGCAGCATCATCACCATTTCGAAGCTTTGCGTTCTCTTCCTCTTGTTTTTTAATCAATACAGCCAGCTCACTGTTAAGACTGTCTACCTTAGCAGCTATCTCATCAATTCTTTCAGCATCAGATTTTTCTGCCGCTTCCTTGCCAGCGCCAGTCTCCTTTGCGCCGGTATCTTTCTCTGATGGATTATCTCCATTTTCACCGTTAGTCATTCTAACCTCTTAATTTATTTCTTTCTATAGCTTGCTTTTTTAAATCGATATTTTCAGCGAACAATGCTCTTAGCTTTTCTAGTTTTTTTGACGCTTCAGCTACACTATGTTCCGCTTCAGCTATCTTTTTCCTCGTCTGTTCAGATTGCTCTTCAGCATTAACATTATAATCAGACTCGATAGTTTCTTCAACTCCTTCTGTCCGTATTCTATCCATTTCTTCATTCAAAACCCTTGTATTATGCTCGTTATCTTTAAATAACCTCAATGCTTCTTCTTCTGGGAGTACGTAATTATCAAGGACTATCCTTCGCGCCAGTTCCCTTATCGACTCATCACTATCTTTGGCCTCCTTCATTTTCGCATCAAATTGGTCTCGATGTTTCCTCATAACCTCTTTTTGCGTTTCAGTTAGTTTTGCATCTGTTTCAGTCAAAACTATAACGATAGAGTCGAGTGCACGTGATACTTCTTGCTCGGACATAGTTTTCACTTTCTTCTCGGCAAATGCTCTTTTCTTTTCTAATTCCGCATCTTGCTTCCCAGCAGAGTCGTTTTGAAAGACTTCTTCTATCCTTGGATCCTTTTTCCGTACTACAGCCTCTACTTTAGACCCTTTTTTTATCATCTTTGCGGCTTCTGCCTCATCCATTATTTCCTGATATGCTGCCTTCGTTTCCTCCACCCTGTTCCCCAAAAAACCACGTCTTTCCTGCCTCTGGATTCTTTCTCCCAACTGTTTTATTTTCTCAGCAGACATCCGGCCGCCAAGTGCAGAAATAAGCTTTTGTTTTTCTTCGGTCACTATCTTTGAATCTAGATTCTCCGTTTCTATATCTTTAGCCTCGCCAGTTGTTTCCGAAACCGCATTTTCATTATTTTTTGAGAAAAGGTAAGTTCTCTGCTTTTCTAAGATGGACCGGAAATGAGGGTTATTCTTAATCTCATCTTTCAATGAGTCTTCCAGATTACCAAGCTCTCTAATTGAATTTGTTCCATAAATGGTAGCTTCTAATGATTCGCGCTCTGCACTACCCATCGGCTTTCCCAAAGCTTTACTTTGTTCCTCTTTTGCTAACTGTGCTTCTGCCTTCTCTCTGGCTGGTTTTTTATCCTTTTTTGAAACTTTTTCTTTTTTTAAACTTTTTTCAATAGCTTTTGCTACTTTGTCCGCCAGCTCTTCCTCTCTCGGGTCAATATCTGGTTCCACGGTCGCTTCTGAAATTTCCTTCCCTTCGGCAACCGGCTCCATGCCATGGTCCAACGTCTCTTCAGCCAAGTTTTTATTCTCATCTGCCGTTTTTTTATTAAACTTTTTCTCAATATCCTCTCCGGACAAAGACGAATCTTGGGAGTCTCCTTTTCCCGATTCTCTTACACGATTTCCCCGACGTTTTTTGGATGATCCGCTGCCTCCGCCTCCAGGTTTTGGTTTTTTACGGATTCTTTCGTGTGTATCATCACCAAATTCGTGTTTTCCCGAAAGGCCATATTGTTCAATTCTGTTGTCCATTATCCCTCATTTTAATAGTTTTATTATAAACAAGATTACCGCTTTAGGCTAGTAATTATTCAAATTTAGATGCAAAAACGGTTTGCAATATATACAAAGGAGCATTGACAAAGAATTTGACAGCCCATAATATAAATCTATAAAGAATCGAGAGGGTCATGGCATATAAGATATTACTTGCCGAGGATGATATCCAGCTCAGCGACATGTACAAGCACAAGTTTGAGCTTGAAGGTTTCGAAGTTCGCTCTGCGGGAGATGGCCAAATAGCCATTGATCAGCTTGAAACATTTGCTCCCGATCTTGTTTTACTAGACATAATGATGCCTAGAGTCAACGGACTCGAGGTTTTAAAGAATATTAGGCAGAACCCGAAGAAAAAAGACATGCTTGTCGTTATGCTGACTAACTTGGGAAATGAGACGACCTCTGAAGAAATCTACAAACTAGGCGCCACCGACTACATCGTAAAGGCTGACATGACACCGCTTGAAGTAGTAAACAAAGTCAAAGAAATACTCAAGATTTATAAAAAATAGGCAACAAAAAAGAAACGCTCTCTAGGCGTCTCTTTTTTATGGAAAATTATTTTAAGTTTTTGTTCAAAAGGTCTAAAAGCTGTTGTTTGGTCTGTTCACCTTCAACTCTATCAATCTGTTTGCCATCTTTGAAAACTATGAAGGTCGGAACACCATTGATTTCAAATTTGTCAGCTGTGGTTTTGTTCTCACTAGACTCTAACTTTCCTACTTTTACTTTTCCCACCATTTCATCAGAAACTGCGGTCACATCCTTTGCAACCTTCTGACAATGAGGACAAGTGGAAAGGTAGAAATCAACTAATGCAACTCCTTTGTAATCTTCTACCTCGGCTTTGAAATTATCATTAGTTAGCTTAATCTCATTTTTCCCTAATGCTCCAGCATCACTTGTTTCAGTAGGAGCACTCTGTATAGCATTAGAACTGCCGTTTGAAGCTGTCCCTGTGGTGCTGTTATTCTTCTGCTGTAGGGCAAAGACCATGGCAGTAAGTACAACTACCAAAATGACAATTATCACTACGGCAAATTTCATATTATTTTGACTTGCAGCATCCTTTTTCTCTTCGGCCATTTTTATTTCCTCTTTGATTTAGTGAATAGATTATAGTTAATATTCCTCGAAAAAGCAACATTTACTTCCTTGGTGGGTTGCCTCACGACTACGAAGCGGCTCAGCCGCGTTTCCTTTTCAATCTAAGGCAGTTAGTTTCCTAGACTCCCTTCATAACTTTTATGCCTAGGTTTTCTATTCGGCTTCAGACTGGGTTCTCGCCCAGATAACCTGGTGGGTTGCCTGGGACTCGAACCCAGAACCTACTGCTTAAGAGGCAGTTGCTCTACCGATTGAGCTAGCAACCCATGGTGCCCTGGACTGGACTCGAACCAGTAACCTACAGCTTAGAAGGCTGTTGCTCTATCCGATTGAGCTACCAGGGCATGTTGAACTTGAATATTATAGCTGATTTTGACCATTTTGTGAATGCTAAAAGCTAGAATTCACCCAACTACTTTGCTTCTTTAACTATACGGCTAATTTTATCTACCTGTTTTTTTAAATCCTGGTTTTCGTAAATAGGTCTCTCTATTTTTTCCCATTTATTCGATGAAAGCGATGGATCCCACGGGCATATTGAACGAAACCAGTTTAAATATGGCTCTACTTTTTTTGTTTTGGGATTTACTCTAGAAAAGTGATATATCTGGCAATTATTCACTCTATCATTCGGGTCATCCGAAGAATCAATCTCCAGGAACTTTCTTTGAGGCATTCTTTCAAGCAGAACCCGAAATCCACTCATAACCTCACCGTAGCATACACCTATGAGCTTTCTGTCACTACACTCTCTGTAAAAAGTATCCAACATCCACTTTAGACGAATGCAAAGATTAGCAACTGATTCACCGTTTGGCGGTGTCCAATAAAATGCATCCAGGTCCTTTTTCTTCATAGCCTCGGCATATTTTTTCTTTCTCTCATTTGGTGGCAATGATTCAAAGTCACCCCCATCCCTTTCTCTCAGGAAAAAGTCAGAGTACCAAACAGCATCTGACATATTAAGGTGATAAGAAGTTTCCATTGCCCTAATATGTTCTGAGGTATAGTAACGGTCGAACTCCCCACCTATGTTTTCTTTAATCCAATCGCCTGCCACCTTCGCTTCCTCAACCCCCTGCTCGGTCAGTCTCCATTGAGAACTATGTCTGTTTCGGAAATCTTCCGTATAATGTCGATTGTCGCCCTGGTAAGCATATTTGTTAGCCAAGTTTCCTTCTGACTGTCCATGCCTTACCAAAACAAAGTCTATTGGCATTGCCATAAATATCTCCAACTTAATTATTTGAATTATAGCAAAATATTATGGATTGGCATATGGAAGCCACCGGGGGGGAACTAAGCTGATGCTTTTTTGAGATACATCGCTTTTAAAAAAGCTTCCTCGTAACCATCACAGTTGTGCTTAGGTGAAAATAAGAATTCCGCTCTTTTGCGCGGTACGGACAGGGGAATTTTATTAACTTTATCCATGTGCTCTACTATCCGGTTAATATATTTTTTTTGAGACGGAGTCACCTTAGTATCATTTTCACTGAAATTCAGATCTTCTACATTAATCAGAACTCCAGCCTGATCTACAAGCTCGCTCAGAGATCCTAGCGCTGGCCCCACGACTGGAGTCCCGGATGCCATTGCTTCAGCTGCCACCAAACCAAAAGGTTCAGCCCAAAGATTTGTCATCATTACAGCTTTTGCATCTTGCAAGAGACGAATCTTTTCCTCAGCATTCACAACACCCAGAACTTTATCTTTCGTCCCTAATATGGGCTTTATGAATTTGTTAAAATAGGTTTTTTCATGCTCTTCGACTGTCTTGCCAATTAGCTTCAAGGGCATATTTAGCCTATGTGCTACTTGCAATGCTATATGAGGGCCTTTTTCCATACAAAATCTACCAACCCAAAGCAGATAATCGCTCTTTTTTTCATAATTAGGAAAATATTCTTCCATATCGACAGCATTATACACAGTCCCCAAGTGTTGGCTGACATCTAAATAAGGCAAAAACCGCCTAGCTTGATCTTTTGAAATACTTACGAAGTAGTGTCCAATCTCTGAAAATTGCCGAATCATCTCGGTAGTATGCCCCCTGGCCGGCCCATGCAATGTATGCACTACTGGGATGTCTCCGGTATCAACCAATTCTCCGGTTATAAGCTCATAGTCTGTTTCAAAAATATATTTCGAGCTATCTCTGACTATTTTGTGTGCGTGCATTGCCAACGTATGATCCCATATGAGATCAGGCCGCTCGGCGATAGCCATTTCAAACGCCCTTCTGTTTGCCTCTTTTTCTTTTTTAAATGAAACACCCTGGCCAACAGCGACCGGCACAGTCGCTACAAGTTTGGCCGATGTCTTCGAGTCACCGGAGGCAAAAAGATAGACATCGTGGCCCCTTCTCACTAACTCCTCTGAGGCAACGGAAATTACGGTTTCTATACCTCCATACTCCTGTTCGCGCCCGAGAATTGGTATCACTACAGGCGCAATGATGCAAATTTTCATAGGTTTTAAAATCCTTCTCTTTACTCATTCACTGGCACATTCCAGTTTAGGATTTATTTTTGGCGAAAACCACTTTCATTTTTACAAACAATCAAAACTAGTTCCAACTTCTAAAAGATTAACCAGTAAGCTATAATAGATTTTAAATTATGCTAAGAAATCTGTACGGAAAATTTACTCACTTTAAAAAAACCAAGCTGAAGGGCAGAGGCTTGGTCGTATTTATAGCGGCTTATTTCACAATAGTCAGCTGTTTTATGCTCGTTAATAACATGTGGCTTTCGCCGGATCAGTTTATCATTGTTGGTTTCGTCTTGGCGCTCTTAGTGGCTCAGCCAATTTTGTTCCTGAAGGACTGGACACCATTCATTCTTCTTTTTTTAAGCTATGAGTTCCTTAGAGGAATGGCACCAATGCTCGGAGTTAAGGCTCA
>JAKANV010000048.1 GCA_021823605.1 bacterium
CAATTTTTGTGTTATAATAATGCCAGTTATAAGACCAGAGTTTAGGCAGGCCTCTGCCTCAGAGGAAAAAGTTGCTGCTGGCATACACGCATGAGGCTCATTATTAACTAAATAATAAGGAGTCTAACTATGGCAAAAATGTCAAAGGAAGAACAGATAGACTGGTATGAGCGAAGCAAGAAACACTGGCGTTCATGGGGCTCATGGTTCAGCTGGGGATCTCCCGTAGGGCTAGGATTATTTCTCCTCGCCTTAGCCGGAGCGGCCTGGATCATCGCTCAGATTTTCTAGAGACCAGTAACAAAAACAGAGCATACAACCTTGCTCTGTTTTTAATTGGGGATTTGAATTTTGGCTTTGTATACTTGAATTTTTTTCATTGAATATATACATTTTAATTAGAAAAATGGAAATAAAATTTAAAGACAATTTGACACTTTATTGTGATACATGTGTTATCTCTACTTATAGAGATTATTTGACGTTAGCCAATTATCAAACCTTAACTGACATGAATATACTGCGTGAAATGTTTGCCTTCGAGCAAATTATCAAACTAATTGATAGCGGAATAAAAATTAAACTGATTGTGTCAGATGATAATCACCACGAAATTCAAAAGATGCGAACACCAAATAATCGCGCAAAAAATATGAAGCAGGAGATTCTAACAATTTTTTCGGTTTTAGAGAAGGAACCTTATATGAAACTGGGTCATTCAGCTTGTTGGGATTCTGGATATCGATGGGATAGGGGTGCTGTTTGGGCAGGAGAGAACACAGATAATAACAGAGAAAGCATTGAAAATGATCTTATGAGGTGGTCAGGTTCTAAAAAGCCTGGAAAATTCAGAGAAGATGCCCAACATTTATCCAATATGCTAGTTAAGGAGAATCGTATCGACATTTTTTTAACCAGAGATGAAAAAAGCCTTCTTAAATACAGGGAGAAAATTTTTAATAGCTATAAAATTAAACTGGCGAAACCCTCAGAGATTTTAAAGACACTGATTTCGCAGCCAAAAATTTATGTTAAATTTTTGGAAATAAATGGAAGAACTTAAAAAAATGAAGTTTTATTTTTCAGAGAAGAATTTACCTACTGATAGTTTTAGAAAAGCATGGGCGACTGAAATAAACGATTTGATAGAAGAATATCCGAATCGTTGCTTTAGTTTATATTGTTCTCTTCTTGGATTTTTTGAATTTTATCTGAGAGATTCAATAAAGTATGATGCCTTTAAGAAAGATAAAAAGTTAAAAGATGAGTTTGAGTATCAAGCAAAGTTTAGTAAAAGGTTAAATCAAAAAGATAGTATTCAAGAGCTTGTAAAAGAGTTACAAGATAGGGGATATTTAAAATCTATCACGAGGGAAGAAATAAATTATGTAGATAGATTTAGAACAGCTTTCCAACATGGAAACCCAGGTTTACTTCTTGATAAAAATCCAGAAAATAAAGAACCAGCAGGAGTAATGTTAGATATCGAAACTGGAGAAAGAAAGGTACTCAAAGATTTACCAAGAGGAGCATTTATAATAAATTCAATATTTCTAGCAAAGATAAAGCAAGACAATGAACCACTAATCATTCTCTTAAGTGTAATGAATAAAATAATAAAAGACCTAGAAGAAGATCTCAGACCAAAATCGTAGAAATTTCTCAAATTCTCTCTTGACAAGCGTGATAGGCATTTGCTATATTATTCTAGCACTCTCTATGGTAGAGTGCTAATGAGGTAAGCACAAATGACCCACGCACTTAATTCTTAAGTACGGGGCAGGCATCAAAATTATGACTAGTCGTAGAGAAGCGATATTAGAGGCGATAGTACGTGAATACGTATCGACGGCGGAGCCGGTAGGGTCTTTGACATTGGTCAGAAAGTACGCTTTTCCTTACTCATCAGCCACAATTCGTGCTGAGATGGCCATGCTAGAGGAAAATGGCTTCATTATGCAGCCGCACACTTCTGCCGGGCGTATTCCGACCGAGAAAGGCTACCGTTACTTCGTGGATATGATCCAGAAGGAAGAGAAGGAAGTCTCAAAGCGTGAGGAGGACATCCTCGAGCGCAGGATTGCAGCGATGCATTCGCACTTTGAGCGCCGATTTGACATGGCGGCGATGGCGCTAGCTGATATGACCAGAAATGTAGCCATTAGCTCCATGGGACAGGAGATTTATTCTCACGGCCTCGCAAACCTCTTCCGCCAACCAGAATTCTTTGATAACGACCGAGTATTACGCGTCGCAGATATGATAGACAATTTACAAGGATTGCTCAGAGAATTGCCGAGGACAAAGGATTTCATGGTTTTGATCGGAAATGAGTCGCCGGTAGGCAAGTCTGCGGGGTGTTCACTGATAGTTTCAAGGGTTCAGCTGCCTCAGAGTACAAGGGGGTATCTCGGAGTGCTGGGACCGACCAGGATGCCGTATGAGAGGATTATTCCATTAGTTTTAAGAACGAGAGACTTACTTGAGGAGGAAATAAATGCCTAAGAAGAAAAAAGAAGAGAAGGTTGATAAGCGTGATGCTGAGATAAATGCCTTGAAAGAAATGCTGCAGCGGGCACAGGCGGACTTTATAAATTACCGCTCACGGGTTGAGAAGGAGAAAGCGGAGCTGATTGATTACGGTAAGCTGGAAACGATTAAGGATTTACTGGAAGTTTTTGACAACTTTGAACGGGCGCGGAACCATTTCCCGAAAGAACTGGAAGGCAATGAGTGGGCGCAAGGCATGCTGGCGGTAGAGAAGCAGTTTGTGGCGAAGATGAATGAGATGGGGATTAACCGGATACCGACAGTCGGGCAAATGTTTGACCCGAATCTGCACGAAGCGATACACATGGAGCCGGCAAAAGGCAAGAAATCGAATGAGATTATCGAGGAATACGAACCCGGATACATATATAAAGATAAGGTATTAAGATATGCGAAAGTCAAGTTGGCAAAGTAATAAATATATCATTGTAGCAGCAATTTTGGGTTCTATTCTAATTTTTGCCGCGGGTTTTTTGGTAAGATATTTGGACTATTCAATTACTGTTTATAGCCAGATTATAAGTGCCTTAATTCTATATTTAACGGCTGTAATTGTTTTCTGGTATGCAAAAGAAAGTGCTGAATCTAATAAATTACATTTAGAAGAGCTAGAGGCAAAAATTATGCCCTACTTGAGACTCCAATGGTCAAAAGCGGGAGGTTGTGTTTTTGAAATAGTTAATGATGGTAATGGTATTGCATTAGATGTTTCTTTTAGTCAAATGGTTTTTGTAGATAATGTTTTAAAGTCAAAATTTCAGATTAAGAGTCGACCTCTTATCGCGCCCAATAACGCTAGTTCTATAGTGAGTGTAGAGGAACTAAAAGAAGATGCTCAAGGAATAGTGAAAATCGATAATTTCAATATAAAAGGATACCTGTTTGACAAGCTTGATTTGGCCTATAAGATAAAAGTTCAATACAAGGATATAAAGGATAACATATATGAAGCAATTTTTGTGGCAGATCAAAAGTATAATGATAAATTTAGAATTAAATCGCAAAAAAGAGTAAAAACTAATTAAACTTAAAGAAGGAGAAATAAAATGGCAAAAGTAAATCTACTTTTCAAAAAGAAATACTTAAAAATTGGGGTGATAGCTTTTCTTGTAACTGTACTTACTGCATTCTATCCTCAAAATCACGAGGGAGCTGTTGTTTTCTATCCAGCAGTAAGTAACGGGGAAAAAAATGTTTTCTCCCCAGCAGATAGTCAGGGAAGAATAGAACAGGGAATGAAATATTATAAGTTTGGGTTTCCGTTAGTGGTAAGGGATGGGACTAAGTTAAATGGAATAACTGATTATGATTTTTCGGCTCTTAATTTTCTGTTTAATTTTGCTATCTGGTTCGGTTCAATTACCATACTTATTTATCTATATGAATTTGATAAGTTCGAGATTCAATTAAAAAGAAAAGAAATTAACAAGAAAGGGGAATAAAAATGGGAAAAATTATCGGAATTGACCTTGGTACAACCAACTCAGCCATGGCGGTGATGGAAGGCGGAAAGGCCACCATTATCCCGAACGCTGAAGGCGGAAGGACCACACCGTCCATCGTGGCGATGACCAAAGATGGCGAAAGATTAGTAGGGCAGTCGGCCAAAAGGCAGGCAGTCATAAATCATGAGAATACAATCTTCTCAGTGAAGCGTCTGATCGGTCGAAAGTTTGACGATGCGGAAGTGAAGCGCGACATCGAGCTCATGCCGTATAAAATTGAAAAAGGAAATGGTGGAGTAAAGGTGAAGATGGGTCCGTCAGAGGCCGGACAGGCAAAGGATTACTCACCGGCTGAGATATCAGCAATGATTTTGCAGAAGTTGAAGGCAGATGCGGAAAGCTATCTGGGTGGGACCGTAACCGAAGCGGTTATCACAGTGCCGGCCTACTTCAACGACTCTCAAAGACAAGCAACCAAAGATGCGGGAAAGATTGCAGGACTTGAAGTAAAGAGAATTATCAACGAGCCGACCGCAGCAGCGCTGGCATACGGACTGGACAAGAAAAAGGAAGAGAAGATTGCCGTTTATGACCTTGGTGGCGGTACATTTGACATTTCTATCCTTGAGCTTGGTGATGGCGTCTTTGAAGTGAAGTCAACCAATGGTGACACTCACCTTGGCGGTGACGACTTCGACCAGCACTTGATAGACGAGCTGGCTGAAGAGTTTAAGAAAGATCAGGGCGTAGACCTGAAGAAAGACACTGCCGCTTTACAGAGATTGAAGGAAGGTGCCGAGAAAGCAAAGATTGAGCTTTCGAGCGCCATGGAGACAGAGGTAAACATACCATTTATAACCGCTGACGCATCCGGACCGAAGCATTTGACGATGAAACTTTCACGGGCAAAGTTCGAGTCCATAGTTGGCGAGCTAGTTGAAAAGACACTTAAGCCGGTTGAAAAGGCCTTGAAAGATGCAGGGGTTAAGAAAGAAGATGTGAATGAAGTAATCCTGGTTGGTGGTATGACCAGAATGCCGCTTGTGCAGAAGAAAGTGAAGGAATACTTCGGCAAAGATCCGCTGAAAGGCGTAAATCCTGATGAGGTGGTGGCCATCGGTGCTGCTATCCAGGGTGGTGTGCTTGGCGGAGAAGTGAAGGACGTTCTACTTCTAGATGTAACACCTTTGTCATTAGGCATAGAAACTCTTGGTGGGGTATCAACGAGATTGATTGAGAGAAACACAACCATTCCGACATCTGCTTCACAGGTATTCTCAACGGCAGCTGACAACCAGACTTCTGTAGAGATTAATGTACTGCAAGGTGAGCGTGAATTTGCCAAAGACAACAAGTCACTTGGCAGATTTATCCTAGACGGTTTGCCACCGGCACCACGAGGTGTTCCTCAGGTTGAAGTGACATTCGACATTGATGCCAATGGTATCGTCAATGTTTCTGCTAAGGATAAGGCAAGCGGGAAGTCTCAGCACATCACTATCCAGTCTTCATCCGGGCTTTCAGAAGAGGAAATTGAGAAGATGAGAAAGGATGCGGAGGCGCATGCAGAGGAAGACAAGAAGAACAAAGAGCTGGTTGAGATCAGAAATATGGCAGATTCGCTGATCTACACTTCAGAGAAGACCGTCAAAGATGCCGGCGATAAGGTATCTGATGACGAGAAGAAGGAAGTGGAAGAGAAAGTGAAGGCACTTCGGGAGATTAAGGACAAAGACGACAAGGA
>JAKANV010000049.1 GCA_021823605.1 bacterium
ATCTAAGCGCTACTTCCATTTGGTCGCCGATTATCTTTGAGGCATCTTTTCGTTTATCAAATGTCACATCGGCCCCATTACAAAGCATACACGCCTTGAAAAACTCATCATTTTTGTCCAAATGAAAGGCTTTGACGCCCTTCCCTTCAACTTTGAATCCTCCTAGACCCTGATAACCGACACCGCTCACATGAACATTTTTGCCATCGATAAATAGCTCTTTCACCGTCATTTCATTTTTGGTTAATGTCCCCGTTTTATCAGTAACAATAACGGAAACCGCGCCCAGTGTTTCAACGGACGAAAGTTTACGAATTACAGCATGTTTTTTCGCCACGCGCTGAATCCCGATAGCAAGCGCAATGGAAACAGTCGCCACCAAACCCTCCGGCACCATAGCACTCGAAACACCGATGGAAAACTGGAATGCATTAAAGAAATTAAAGCTGCCACGGTTGGTAAAGTAAAATATCCCAAACATAAAGGGCAGAATAATCGCTACAATCTTCGTCACTCTTTTGCCGATTATGTCTATCTCTTTTTGTAGCGGGCTCTTTTCACTCTTAACACTCGATGTCAAATGAGCGATTTTGCCGAACTCTGTATTCATCCCCGTCGCAAAAACTACTCCTTCGCACGAACCATCGGTCACCTGCATTCCTGTAAAAATACAATTATCAATGTCAGCCAAAGCTAACGTTTTACCTCCTTTAACGTCACCCGCAAACTTTTCCTGAGATGCAGACTCGCCGGTGAGGACAAAGTCATTGGTTTTCAAGTTGTAGGCTTTCGTCAGACGAAAGTCAGCCGGTACGGTATCACCAGCCTGCAAGATTACAACATCACCGGGGACGACTTCAGAAACATTAACCCTTATATTTTTACCGCTTCGCCTCACAGTCGTCTCTTTCGGCACAATTTTCTGCAAGGCCTCAATCGTTTTTTCTGCCTTATACTCCTGGAAAAATCCGACTATCGCATTTAGAAAAACTATCAGAAAAAGCACAAACGCATCTCTTGAATTTTTTAAAAGAAGGCTCAGGAAACCGGCAAAAATAAGTATCAAGGCAAAAAGATTGGTAAATTGCTCTATGAAGTCAAAAATAATCGGTTTCTTTCGAACCTTCTTAATCTCGTTCTTGCCGTTTTTTGCAAGCTGTTCATGAGCCTGCGACATTGTGAGACCACTTTCTGAAGTTTTGAGTTCAGAAAAGATATTTTTTAAAGTAATTTTGTAAATTTCCAAGTTGTTATCCATAGTCTTTATGATACAAAATGCGAACTTCATAAGCAATGAAAAAGGAGCCATCTTGACTCGATTCGCGTCAAAATAGCCCCCGAGGGCGGTGCCGGTCGGCACCGCCCGAATAAAAAATTGCCCCCAATTTGCTTAGCCCCCAATCAAAATTGGGGCCAGAACCTTTCTTCCGCTGAGATACTCTCTCACCCTTTCCTTAACCCTAGGCAAGAGATCCTCTCTTGTAAATGCCTGAGCACTCTTCCTTTCCTCTCCGCTTATGTCCTCACCCTCGATACGAAACTTATACTTGGATATGAGGAACGGGAAGAGGATGCGCAAAAAATAGAGGTCAAGATGAAAGAAAGTGACTTCCCCTTCAAAATCAACATCTATGCGTTTACGCTGACCCCCTTGGTCACTTACCAGAGGGTTTTTACCCTGCATGCGAAGAACTGATTTGTGTAAGGGTCCCACAATCCACCTCCTCTATAGTTGGTTGATAGTGCTTGCATATTTTAGTACACATTCAGCTTTGAGTCAAAGCTATTTCGAGAGCGTAAACGGGCAAATCTCGCGATAGGCACAACGGGAACATTCCTGATATCCAGGCGCTGCTTTGAAATTTTCGGACTTAATCCCATCCGCAACTTTTTCAATTTCCTCCCGGGTCTTGTCCAAATCCTTCTCTTTCTTCTCGACTTTTCCGATGAATCCTGAGTCGACAAAATATAAGGAAACTTCAGGTATCTGACCGGTTTCGGCCTGTTTCGCTAAAGCATACACGGAAAGCTGGCGATTACTCTTTGCTTTTTTATCCGCCTGTTCCTGATTTTCAACTTCTGAAGTTTTGAAATCCCGGATTTCGGTGGGACTAGTCGTGTAAACTGCATCAAATCTTCCCCGAATTTTTACCCCAAGATCTTTCATTGGAATTTCGAATTTAGATTCTATTTCACTGGGTATATTTTTTGCCGCCTCTTCTCTGGAAAAGAATTCCCTCAGTGATTTCTCGCCCTGTTTTCTTCTCTTATCTTCATGCTCTCGGGTAATAAATCCTTCACTCCACCAGTTATGTCGAAATACTTCTATCAAATCATCGGCGGTAATAGATTTCCCTGCTTTTTTAGCTACAAAATAACTCTCTATAGCTTTGTGCATTGCGGAGCCATAAACGACGCTATGATGAGTCATTATCGGTACCCGTAAAACGTGGATATATTCAAACTTTTTCGGACAAGACAGGTAATCGTCAATCTGGTGAGGATTTAAAGTCAACGTGCCCGTGCCATCATAAAATTTCTTCGGCATTTCTACTTTATGAGTCTTTTCAAACCGTTTAATTACCTCCAGCTTATCCAATTTCGTTTTTTCTTTGGCTAGCGCCGGCACATCTATCGCTTCTAAAACAAATGGCGACACCTTCCGCGCTCTCTTCCCACCATAATCCTCGGCACTTGTTAAGTAGAGGATTTCTTTTGCCCGGGTCATACCGACGTAAAAGAGTCGTCGTTCTTCCTGCAAATGCCACTCACCTTCCGGTAGAGTTTCACGGATTAACTCTTCAGGAATTGGAAGCTGCTCTCCTCTTTTTCGCGTCGGGAAACTGTCGCTGACAAGAGAGACAAGAAATACGACCGGAAACTCGAGGCCTTTCGATTTATGAACTGTCAATATTGATACCGCCTCCAGATCCGGATCTACCTCAGCCGTCGCCGGATCATCTCCAGCGTCCATGAGTGCCCCGAGATGATGCACGAAATTTATAATGCTTTTATCTTCCGACACTTTTTCAAAATTACCAACAAGTTCGAAAAACTTGGCAATATTTTGTATCACTACTTGCGTCTCGACAGATTTCTCGGCCTGAGTAACTAATCTCGATAAATAATCAGTTTCTTTTAAAAATAAATACAGAATTTGCCCAGCCGTCATATCCTTTGATTCTTCGCGAAAACCTTCCACGTCTGAGCAAACTCTGTCTAAGATACCTTGGGATTTTTCCGGAATCTCCATCTTCTCTTTCTTGGCAATGTGGTTTAAGCTTCGATTTGTTTTATGGGAGATCTCGTTCAGCCGCACCGCATCCTCAACCGGCATATTATAAACGTCGGAAATTAGAAGATGATAGAAGGCGAGATTATCTCCCGGATTTGTCAGAACTCGAGCGAAATGAATAAGAAGGCGAACCTCCGGCCGGTCATACAACCCCGCCGAACCTGAAAATTTATAAGGAATGCCCGCATGATCCAGGGCGTGAACAAAGCTCTGGGCACTATTTCTGGAACGCGCTAAGATAGCAAAATCTTTCAGCGAATAATCTCCTGACTCATATTTTTGTTTGATAATATCCGCCACCTTGTCGGCCTCAGAAGTTACCGTATCGCAGTGGATATGAATCGGCGCAATCTGTTCAGCACTAATTTTAGCCTGCAGCTTCTTCACAATATTATTTTTCACTTCCAAACGGTCAGGATCATTATGTTTTATCATTTTGTAAGCCGAATCTAAAATTGCCTGCGTCGAACGATAGTTTTCGGTCAAAACTATCTGCTTGCACTTAGGATAATCCTTAGTAAAAGATAGAATGTTTGAAATCGCCGCACCGCGAAATCTGTATATTGACTGATCATCATCACCAACCACCGTGATATTTCCACTCTCTTTCGCAAGCAATTTCAAAAGCTCATTTTGTGCATAGTTCGTATCCTGAAACTCGTCAACAAGAATGTATTTAAATTGCTTCTGGTGTTTTTCCAGAACTTTCGGTGAATCTTTGAAAAGTTTGATAACCATATTTATCTGATCGCCAAAATCGAGATTCCCCGCCTCTGCCATCAGCTCCTGATATCTCTCATAAGTTCTGGCAATTTCGAGAATTTTCTCGGCTTCCAGTTTTTCTTCGCTTGATTTTGCTGATTTTAATCTTTTGTCCGCATATTCCAAATATTCAGCTGGCGTTATAATCTCATCTTTCAGTTTTGAAAAATGACTAAGAAGCGCATCAATATGCTTAGTCGGATTGCCAAGAGGCGAAAAATATTTCAAATCAAACGCAGCCAGATTATCCTGCATGAAAATTACCTGTTCCGGCTTGGATAGAACCCGAAAATCAGTGGTTAATCCAAGGTCCAGTGCATAATCACGCAAAATTCTGTCGCCAAAAGCATGAAAAGTCGATATCCATGTATCAACAAATCCATATGGCACAAGCTCGTCAACACGTTCCTCCATCTCCGCCGCGGCTTTGTCGGTAAATGTCAGGGCTAAAATTTCGCTCGGTAATGCATTCTTGGATGCGATTAAGTGAGCAATCCGGCGTGTAATTACAGTCGTCTTCCCCGTTCCGGCTCCGGCAATGATTAAAAGAGGTCCACCATCATGAATTACAGCTTCCTTCTGCTGACTATTCAAACCATCCAATAAATCTTCCATAAACCCATTTTAACACGGAGAAAAAATGAATCTAGTGGACAAATCCGTTCTTCTCTTTATTGCACTCTTTCTCAAATAATGCTATATTCTACTCATAAATTCTTTTAGAGATGAATAAAAAATTAGCCCTTCGGACAGCTAAACTTGCTAGCGAAGCGAAAAATTTAAAAAATTCGAGTAATATATCCACCGCCTACGAGCACCAGCCGAAAGATCCAGACGAGCGAAGGCACGGTATTCTTTTTGGTGTGATTGACGTAAACGGCAGCCCGAAGCACTCTGAAGAACTCATCGAACTCATTATAGATACTTTCCATGGCGAATATTATCAGGACCTCGACAGAGAACCACTTGAAAGCTTTGAAAATGCACTCTCTAAAATTAATGAAGAGCTTGGCGAATATACGAACAACGGAAACACTTACTGGATGGGCAAACTAAATGCTATTCTGGCAGTTTTTGCGGATAACACTATCCATCTCACTCAAACCGGAAAATCTGAAGCTTACCTATATAGAGGTGGCAAAGAAAGTCATATTACAGAAGATTTGGCCGGCGACAGTGTAAACCCTCTTCGCACTTTTGTAAATATCACAAGTGGTGACCTAGCCGAAGGAGATAAAGTATCCGTTCTTTCCTCAGGTATCCTTGTCTCATGTTCACCAAAAGAAATCGCAGATTACATCATCAAATACCACCCAAAGATGGCTATCGGACACATTGCCGATTTGGTAGAAGGTTTGGGCGGTTCTTATGGCCAGAATGCGGCTATTATCGCTGAGTTCCTGACACCCGATGCGCTTGCAAACGAAACACTGGACGATGAACCTGACGAGATATGGCTGCAAGGGACTACCAAGAAAGAAATCCTTGCCGAACAAACGGGCAATATTTTACAGACAGTCTTT